>CALBKR010000113.1 GCA_937896105.1 uncultured Bacteroidales bacterium | reverse complement strand
GTTGTTTTTGACAACGGCAAGGTATATTATGGCGAGGGACACGACGACCATTATCGCAGAGGATATCATTGGAACTATTTTGAAAGGCCTTGTTGTTATGAATGCAAGTTCAAGGGGCTTCCCAGAATAGCCGATATTACACTGGCCGATTTTTGGGGAATTGAAAGAATTGACAAATCGCTCGACGGGAACCTCGGTACCTCAATGGTGCTTGTGAATACAGACAAAGGCCAACGTTTCTTTGATACAGTCAAGGGCAAGATGGAGATTAAGGAGTTTGATGCCCAGACAGCATTCCGCGGCAACTATAACGTAATTATGGGCGATTGTTGCCCTGAGCCCGAGAACTACAATCGTGAACAGATTTTCAAGGATATGGACACTATGCGTTTCGATGAGGTTGCAAACAAGTGGTGGCCCGATGTAAAGAAGAAAACTGCCAGACGCATAAACAAGGCAACAATAAAGAAAGTTATTCGTTTAGGATGCCAAATACTTTCAAACCCGGGTGATTTGCTGAGAAAAATCTATTGGAAGTTCAACCCGCACACGAAAGGGAACATAAACATATCATCACATTGTGCAATAGACCTTCGTAAAGGGGCAATAATCGATGCATCAAAAGGAACCCTTATATTTGGCAGGAAACGCAACCTGAAATCCAAGATGGAAACCAGACTTCTTGTAGAAGAGAACGCGAAGTTTATTATAGAAGGAACACGTAGCATCCTTTACAACTCAGATATTCAAGTATTCAAAGGAGCTACACTTACTATGGGAAAAGGCGCATGCAACTCAGGCCTTCAGATAGTATGTGCCAAAGAGATTACCATCGGCAACAACACATATATTGGGCGCGATGTCTGGATTCGTGACAATAATGGCGGTCACCACATCATCCAAACCGGATATACCGACAAGGCACCCGTTCATATTGGTGATCACGTATGGATTGGGTCGAATGTCCAGATAATGAAAGGAGTAACAATTGGAGAAGGCGCTGTAATTGCAGGTAACAGTGTAGTGACATCAAATATACCTGCTCATACAATGGCAAGTGGCAATCCCGCCAAAGTGGTTGCCGAGAACATAATTTGGTTACGTTGATATGATTCGCAAGATATTACATAAGTCTGGAATTACCAAGAAAATAAGTTTACACAAGCTCCAAAAACGCATAAACAAAGAAAGAGCAATTGAGGAGCGTCAGGTAATTTGCAACTACACAGCCGACAAGACAGAGGCGCTGACCGATGATGAAAAGGCACAGATAAATGCACTTTGGGGGCAACTCATCCCCGTAACATCATACAAGGAGTATGAGATGTTCAAGAAGGTGTACGGTTTTGACGCCCGTTTCTTGACTCACCATATCTATCTCCCGGTAGTAGCTCGCCTTCTGAATGATTACAAATACACAACTATATTTGATGACAAAGGGCTATTGGGTTACATTGCTGCATCGTGCATTAAAACCCCACACTGTTTTATCAGGTATATCGGCAATGATTACTATAATAATGAGATGCAGCAACTCTCCTATGAAGAAGCTATTGAAAGTTGTGCATCCCAGGATGAACTTTTCATAAAGCCATCACACGAAACCTCCGGCGGTAAGGGTGCAAAGCTATTGAGAATGCACGGAATGGATTTTGCAAAAAAGAAAGAAATAATCAAAGAAGAACTTAGTGGGCGCAATAAAGACTATGTTGTACAGGAGTGCTTGCATCAACACCCGATAATGGCACAATTCAATTCCTCGTCAATCAACACTTTGCGCATAACGACTCTTATGCTGAACGGTAAATTCTCGCTTGGCTCAATAATATTAAGATGCGGAAGAAACGGTTCTTCTATTGACAATTGGGGAGCAGGCGGGTTGCTGGCACACGTTAACCCGAACGGAAAAATAGACAATATCGCACGTGACATTCAGCTTAACGAGTACAAGCAGAACGGTGATTGCATATTTGCCGATTGTTCAATTCCACAAATGCCGGAAATCTTAGAACTTATAGAAAAGGCTCATAGAGAGAATTTTGCAATATGCAAATTCATCGGGTGGGATATTGCAATTAACGAGGAAGGAGAACCTGTTATAATTGAATTGAACAGTTCGCAGCCCGGAGTAATTGGAGAGCAACTCGTTGCCGGCCCTATATTCGGAGACCGCACACAAGAAGTTATAGATTATTGCAAGAAAAAGAAATTCAGATATTAATGGAAACTGCAACAAGTTCAAATAAGAGAATAGCGAAGAACACTATCTATCTCTATTTCCGTTCGTTCCTGATGATGGCTATCGGACTCTTCTCATCAAGAGTCATTCTGCAGGCATTGGGTGTTGACGATTATGGGTTGTATGGCGCAATAGGAAGTATTGTGGCAATGTTTACCATTTTAAATGGTGTATTGGCTACCGGTACCAGCCGTTTCTTGACCTTCGAACTGGGAAAAGGTGATAAAGAACGTTTGCGCAAAACATTTAGTGCAGCCTTTGCCTTGCACGTTGCACTTGCCATCATTCTATTTATTGTATTAGAGACCGTGGGCGTATGGTTTCTGAACAACAAGATGAACATACCAGAAGGCCGGGAAGTCGCTGCAAATGTAGTTTTCCAGTTATCCATACTCACCTGTATGCTCTCACTCACACAGGTGCCATACGGCGCCTGCATAATTGCCCACGAAAAGATGAGTGTGTATGCATATGTAGGAATTGCAGAGGCTGTTTTTAAACTCGCTCTCATCTTTACATTATTATATGTGCCATTTACCGACAACCTGATTGCCTATGCTATCATTCTGGCTACTTGGAGCATTAGCCTTCAGATTTGGTACAGGATATATTGCAGAAAAAGATTTGAGGAATCAAACCTGATGATAGTGCGGGACAAGAGCATATATAAAGGGATGCTCTCATATTCATTATGGGATTTCTTGGGACAATTCTGCGCAACAGGTATTGGACAAGGACTGAATATATTACTTAACATCTTCTTTGGTGTCGTTATGAATTCAGCACGAACAGTGGCCTATCAAGTGGAGAATGCATTGACTCAATTTTCAAATAACTTTTTGGTTGCATCCCAGCCACAGATAGTCAAGAACTACGCAGTAGGTAATTACAACAGGTTCTACCAGTTAATCAGCCAAGTAGGCAAGTACGCATTTTTCCTGCTGTTTATACTTACACTTCCGTTCTTTCTTGAGGCAGAATATGTATTGTCATTATGGCTTGTTGAAGTACCGGCTTACAGTTCTGTTTTTCTTAGGGTGACAATGGTTGTGACATTATTCAGAATAATTTCAAAGCCATTAGTCCAAGGTGTTCACGCTACAGGAAAAATCAAATTCCTTAATATGACATCGGGAGTTTTTGGCGTATTCACATATCTACCGACCGTATATATCCTTTTCAGATCGGGATGCCCGTTCTGGACAATGTTCATAGTACAGGCAGTCTGCGCTATAATGAGTTCCGGCCTTGAGATATGGTCACTTCGCAGATTATATGAGTTCTCCATATTAAAATACCTCAAAGAGGTTTATCTAACATCCTTTGTTGTTTTAGCAATTTCATCAATAGCACCCGCATTAGTTGTATATTGTTTTGAGCCTTCGTTAGCAAGGTTAATCGCAACATTTGCAACATCATTCATCTCTGCAGGTGTTACCATATATTATTTAGGATTGCCCAAAAGCGCCAGAAAGCAATTGAAATCATTCATATACAAGAAATTACATTAATATGATTACTATTTCAAACTTACGTATAGAAGACAAGAAAGAACTGTCGTATCTGTTTTGTGACATTCAAGACGATGTCAAGAATAAAAAGACAGAGGTATGGTTTTCCGTCAGTTCACAGTACAAGGAGTATCTATGCACAGAGCTTGCCGATGCTTTCTTGCTGGGATTACTGCCCATAGCCATAAAACACAACCAGGATATCACCGTAGATGCAGCTGTTTCGCCACGTTTGCTATACAACCTTCGTACAGGTATAGAACCGATGTACCAGAAGATATTCAAGAAAAGCGGCTGTACAAAAATAACTGTCCGTGAAACAAAGGATATCAATTTTAACGGCAAAGGCGTTGCCACAGGATGTTCGCTTGGTGTGGATTCGTTGTCGGCAATTTACAGCCACCTTGAAAAAGACATTGTCGATGAGTTCAAGCTAACCCACCTTACACTGTTCAATTCGGGACAGTTGGGCGATTACGACTTGGAGGCTTCTGAGCAGAATTTCCTTAATACCGTAGAGGAGATAAAGCCTTTCGCCGAAAGTTTGAACTTGAATATACTTGCTATCAATTCAAATTTCAATTCACTTTATAAAGACACGGGGATTCATGTACTTCAAACAGTTGCAGTACGCACAATTGCTTTTGCAATGTCTGTGCAAAAACTGCTTAGACATTACATTTTTGGTTCAACATATCCGATTGATATGATTAAATTTGATTGTTTGGATACAGAACATCAGGAAGCAGCTTTTCTTCCATTACTTTCGACAGAAAACCTTTCAACATTTCTTGCAGACCAATACAAGACAAGAGTTGACAAGACTGCATATATAAGAACCAAGCCTTATGTAAGCAAGTATCTTAAAGTATGTTGGGCCGAGCAGACGGCATACGAGGTATGGCAAAATACCACGTTTCTCGAAGGCAAGACAAAGACCAACTGTGGATGGTGCGATAAATGCCTGCGTACACTGCTCACCCTGGAAGTACTCAATAATGGCAACTTGGATGACTATAAGGAGCAATTTGAGTTGAAAAAGTACTACGAGCACCGCGATGCATACATCAAGAAAATCTTCGCGGAAAGAAAAAAGAATTCATTCTACCAAGAAATAGTGGATTTGATTATAGAGAAGGAATATCCTATAGACAAAAGTGTACTTAGAAAGTATCGTAGACAAAATAAGAAAGAGACACAGAAAAGCAAGTTCAGGTCACTTCTGCGAAGGATTATCAATAAAATTTTAAGACGATAAACTATTTTAACGAAGAAAATAATGCAGACAATTAAACTTCATAACGGAACAGAAATGCCTGTAATGGTTGTGTCCACGAACTATATGGACTATCCATTGATGAAGGAGGTTGTAACAGCAGCTCTGAAGCTTGGGTTCCGTGCTTTCGACACCGCACGCGACTACGGCAATGAGCCAGTCGTGGGGCAAGTAATCAAGGACTGCCTCAAAGAACTTGGTATGAAAAGAGAGGATGTTTTCATCACCACAAAGATTGGCAACAGCCAGCAGGCATTGGGTAACATTGAAGAGCAGATAGAGATATCGCTAAGAAACCTGCAGACCGATTACGTTGACCTGTGGTTGATGCATTGGCCCACCCCAGGCCATTACATCAACACATGGCGTAAGATGGAAAAGGTGTACAAGAGCGGCAAGGTAAAGGCCATAGGAATGGCAAATTACCACATACGTCATTTTGAGAAACTGTTTGCAGCCGGCATTGAAGTGAGCCCGCATTGCGTGCAGTTTGAGTGTCACCCGATGCGTACCGCCAACGAACTGATAGCATACTGTCGTGACAAAGAGATAGCAATACAGGCCTACTCCCCTATTTGCCGTATGATTCCAAAGATAAGGGAGGCCGAGGTACTTAAGGAAATTTCGGCACGCACCGGCAAATCAATAGCACAGGTAATACTGCGTTGGCATTACCAAAGAGGAACCGTACCGGTATTCAAGAGCACCAAACCCAAAAGACTGGAGGAGAATTTCGATATCTGGAATTTTGAACTCACGCCCGAAGAGATAAAAAGCATAGGCACACTGGACGAAGATTACAAGTACCATCTCGAGTCGGCAAGTTGCCCGGGATTCTAAAAAAGAGTTTATATGATAAAAAGAGTTATAAGAAAAGTAAAGCGTCTTGTCTTCAAGATGTTGTATCACCTCACCGGCAACAGCATTATAAAGAAGACACAATGGTATCGCAGCCTGTTTGTCGATTACGACTATCAGATATATCCCGGCAACGTATGGTATCGTGCACACGATGAGCGCAACTTTGACATTGTTGCCCTTGGTTCAAGTGGCGCCAAATGGGCTTTCGATTTTGAAAGCGCAGGAGTGAAGGGAATGAACTGGGCAAACCAGCCACAGACTCTTCTGGAGGATTACAACCTTCTTCGCCACTACCACTCCATACTTCATAAAGGCAGTTATGTCTTAATAACCATTATGCCATTCTCCGGGTTAAACAAAGCTACAGGGCTTATGGATGCCATTAAATATACGCGGCTCGACTATCAAGGAGAAGCAATCCAGCCACATATGTATAAGGAAGCTTGCAGATATGCACAAATGCCTATCAAGTTCGGAAAACCGGCTGTGAAAGCACTCATTCGATACCTCTTGCACAAAGAGCCCAAGAATAACAGCATCTTGCAGGCAAGAGCCGGGAACAACCCAATGACAAGCGAGCAACTTGAAGCCAATGCTTTAAGTTTCATAACAGGATGGAAGAAGCAATTCCAGATATCGGACTTTGATGCACCGCTCACACCACGGAACCGGGAAGGGCGCGACTACCGTATAAACCTGATGCGTGAACTTGTTGACTTTTGTACAGAAAGAGACTACAAGCCTGTCTATGTCATACCGCCTGTAACAGAACACCTGTCGAAGTATTACACCGACAAGTTCCAAGAAACATACATATATTCATTCTTGAGAGATGTCGACAGGGATGTAGAGCTGTTGGACTATAGCAAAGAGAAACACCTTGCCGATGACACTCTATATTTCAATTCATTCTTTATGAACAAGAAAGGAGCTTCCATCTTCACCGAACGGGTTCTGAAAGATTTGGGTATAATCGAAATATAAAAAAGCAGCAGCTATTATATGTTTAATATAGAGCACTTTACACTATTTGGAATACTATTCTGCCTATCATTTGCATTGGCAACTAAACCCCAGAAGAGTTACGACAGGAACTTTTGGGGTGCTACCGCGTTTTTCATCATAGCATACACGATAATCGTTGGTTTGCGCGATGGCTGGGGAGGCGATTATGTCAATTACGAGTTCTCGTATAATATGCTGGAATACGATTACACCAAAGACTACGATATCGCTTATTGGAAAATGTACGAGTGGGAGAAGGCATTAGGGCTACCATTTGCCGGAAGTGTACTAATCTCCACCTTGCTTATTGTCATAAGCTATTTCTACATAGTAAAGGCAATGAAAGGAGACAAGTATATGCTAATGTGCTTCCTCCCGGCGACATTATTGATAACCACATACGCAATGCGCCAGTTCCACGCAATTGCATACATAAACATAGCCATAGCACTGATATTATTCAACGACAACCTGATTAAAAAAAGGAAATGGGCTATTATAACATCCGCACTGCTTGTACTACTGGCATACCATACGCATAGTGCAAGTTTGGCATACGCAATACCATTCGCCATATTCCTGTTTTACAGAAATCCTATACATATACCATACAAGATATCAATCGTTGTTTTTTTATGTACAATAGTATTCGCAAGCATTATAACCCCTATATTCAACAACATATTCCTCTCATTTTTTGAAGGCCTTACAATGAATGATCATTTACAGAACTATGTAGACAAGGCCGATGGCATAATCTTTGGAGAAGATTCAATTGAAGATAATATGTTCGCCTATGGAGGAATATTCCAAATCGTACACTACGCAGGTCAAATATGCCTTTTATACGTTACTGCAAGAGCGTTGTCTATTAAGCCAAACAAAAATGTAACATACATTTACAATATTGTCGTAATAGCAATTCTGATACAGCAGATATTTTCCAACCAGGAAATAATGAGAAGACTTATCGACCCTATAGCCTTATTGTACTTCATACCTTTGGGATATGCTATCAATATACTCATGGAATATCGTAAACTTCGTTTCAAAGGATATGATTTATACTTATTGTGCATGGGAATAGCTTTGTTCCGAGTTTATTATCAAATGTTATCATTCTTGACAGATTTCAGACTGGCCGGATTTGTTTGGGATTAAAAAAGGGATTATGAAAGTTGGAATTCTAACACAACCGCTACACACCAATTATGGTGGTCTATTGCAGGCATACGCCTTGCAGACAGTTCTAAAGCGCCTTGGGCATAATGTAACAATTATAAACAGATGCTACCCAAAAGCGCAAGGGAGTATTCTGTCCAAACTCCTGAACCTAAAGAATATTATATTAGGACGTAATGCAATATGTTATGACAAAAGAAAAATATCTTTTGTAGAGGATAATACATCGAGGTTCATAAAGAAAAACTATACTCTTACTGAGCCTTTCTACACAACAGAGAGTCTTAAGGAACATATATTACAGAACAAATTCGATGCAATAATAGTTGGCAGTGACCAAGTGTGGCGCCCACGCTATTCACCAAACATATATAACTACTTCCTGGATTTCGCTGAAGACAAGGAAACAAAACGCTACTCCTATGCGGCATCCTTTGGCGTTGACAAATGGGAATTCAGTCAGCAGGAGACCGAGTTATGTTCCAAACTGGCAAAGCAATTCAATAAAATAAGTGTTCGCGAAGCAAGTGCAGTTAACTTGTGCAAGGAGCATTTAGGAGTGGAAGCACGGCACGTACTCGACCCCACCCTGCTGTTATCTCAGCAGGACTACATATCGCTTTTGGCAGGCGACACACAACCAAGCAAAGGTAACCTGTTCACATACATCTTGGACGCCGGTGCAGAGAAGCAGAGCATTATAAACAAAATATCAGAAGCCGCAGGCCTCAAGCTATTCACCTGTATGCCAAAGCTAAAATTCACATACCAAAATGCCAAGAAAAGCCTAAAAGATTGCCAGTTCCCGGCTGTCGAGCAGTGGATACAGTCGTTCATTGATGCCGAAATGGTAATTACAGACAGTTTCCACGGCACTGCATTCAGCATCATCTTCAACAAGCCTTTCTGGGTGCTTGCAAACCCAAGAAGAGGAAACACACGAATGGAGTCTCTTTTGGAAACCTTTGGACTCAAAGACCGCATGATAAGCGAGGAAAACATAAGTAAAAAGGACTTGAAAGCAAGCATCGATTGGGAAAGAGTAAACACAATAAAGGAAAACCTAAAAGAGAAATCAATGGATTTCCTGTCAAGCATCTGATAAAGTTATGGACACAAGACCACTAGTTTCTATTATTATTCCTGTATATAATGTAGAGCAACATATTAAGGATACTGTAAAAAGCGTTCAAAATCAAACCTACGAACACGTAGAGATTATGCTCATAGATGATGGTTCCCCCGACAATAGCGGAATCATCTGCGACGAATTGGCCAAAAGCGATAACCGCATAAAGGTTATTCACCAAAAGAATATGGGAGTAACCAAAGCAAGAAAGCACGGCATTGAGGCATCGACAGGCGAATGGATAGTATTTCTCGACGGCGACGACCAACTGCTCCCGACTGCAATAGAATATTTTGTTGAGACGGCACTGGCAAAGAATGTCGATATTGTACAGACGCCCAACATAAGAGTATGTGGCAGCACCCGAACACTCAATCGTATGGGAGCAAAGGGGAAATACAACAAAAAGGGATACCTCTCACTACTTGCAAACAAAAAGATAACAGGTGGGATTGGTGGAAAAATAATAAGAAAAAGCCTATTCAATTCTGAAACCTTAAATATACCTGAAGGTATCACCAATAATGAGGATATGTTGATGAACATCCGTTTGTCGGACAAGCTCAACAGCATATATTGCGACCCCAAGAATGGTTTTTATCTGTACTTTGACAGAGAAGGCAGTGCCTCTAAAAAGAAAATTCTTTTAACAAATTGGCAACTTCTATACAAAGAGTACTACTCAATGAAAGAGCGATACGGT
Organism: uncultured Bacteroidales bacterium; assembly: GCA_937896105.1. Next base: position 7,862 of record CALBKR010000113.1, on the reverse strand, counting down.
TCTGTAATGTATGTATGCATAGCAAATTCCGTACACGAAAGATATACTACAAAAAATTTGACACTCGAAGAGTGCAAGGAGTTTATGAAGGAGGTTAAAATAGACCTATCTACACCTTTATATACGTGGTTCATAAAGTTATACTTCTCATATCCGAACAAACTTACAGGAGCCTTGATGCGCGTAGCATGCGGCATACACGTACGTTTATAAATTTTATAATACAAAAATATGAAAATACTATTATGCTCGTCTTCTTTCGGTAGTGGCGGAATAACCACGTTTGCACATGAACTCATTGAAAACTATTCAACAAATAACGAGTTCTATGTAATGTTGGGCGATGACAAAAGATCCCCTATTCAAAACAGCAATGTAAAAGTACTGTACCACGATATGTCGAACATATCGATACAAAACCTAAAAAGAACAATAAAAATCATAAACGAGGATATAAAGCCCGACATTGTTATAAACAGTTTCGCAGGGGTTATATCATTGATTGCGCCATATCTTAATAACAACATAAAATTAGTAACCGTAAGCCATTCGCTTAAATATATTGAAGCAGAGCTTGCAGGAATGAACAACAAGTATGTTGACAATATTATAGCGCTATCGTATTCAGGCAAGAGGTATATAAACAAACGTTTCTCAATAAAAGATACAAACAAAATTTCTGTAATATACAACTTTGTAGGCGAACACCCACAGGCTGAGGAATACAGGAGTGATAAAAAAGCCAACAAGACCATAAATATTGTTTACCCAGGAGGATGCGCGGGTTCAAAAACCCCGGAATTAGTTATAAGAGTGTTGAGAGAACTGCAGAAAACGGACTTGGATTTCAAGTTCTATTGGATGGGTGGCAACTATGTACATTTAAGCCGATATTTCCCATTCTTGGGAATGAACGACATAAGAAAGTTTGTCAAGGACGATAATAGGATTATTTTCACTGGAAAAATTCCACGCGAAGAGGCCAGAAAAATTATTTCAAATGCCAATATCTTTTTCTCGCCATCAAGGCGAGAAGGTTGCCCTATGGCACTAATAGAAGCTATGCGTATTGGTGCCATCTGCATTGTCAGTGATTTTCCCATAGCCAATAAAGAAATCATTGAAGATGGAAAGAACGGATATGTTATACCACACACCAACATCAATGGTTTTGTGGAACGCATAACAGACATAATAACAAACCACGAAAAATACACCCACATATATGAAAACTCATATAAATCGTACAAAGAAGGATATTGTTATGACTGCTGGAAAACACAGATGGACAATATCATCAACAACTCACAAACATCGCACTGTACAAGACGCAAAAGCATATCGGGAATAGTGTTACGAATGAATGCATTAAAGTTTAAACTGCGTAAAATCATCTGCAAATTAGATGTTACAATAAACGAAGATATAAAAGTTTTATTGGCATTATACAAACTCAAATAACCAATAAAATGAAAGCAATAAAAAGTTTCTTAAGAAAACATATTTATATCTCACTTTTATGCAAAAAAGAATAATGAAAAGTTTTTTGTAAACTTGGGACAATAAGTGGATTTTAATATAAAATAATTAAACTATTGCAAAATGAAAAAGCCAAAAGTACTACTAATACAAGAAATCCTACAACGTTATAGAGCACCAATATATAAACTTATGAGCAAGGAGGTTGATTTAGACCTTGCATATACAGAAAAAAATGATATTAATGACCCAGAACTAAATGTATTCCAACTTCAACATTTCAAACTGTGGAAATTCAACATTCATACAGGAATATACAAAATTTTTAATAAATACGATGTTGTCATTATGCAACCTCACTTGAATTGCCTTACACTGAATTTTGTACCATTCCTTCCACACAAAAAATTCAAGTTAATTACCTGGACTATTGGAAAGTATGTAACATACGACATTCCTTACGGCCTTGAGAGCAAGCCAACATTCAAGGATAAGGTTTTTGAAAACATACAGGATGCTGCAGATGCCTGCATTTTCTACATGCCAGAGCCCATAGAATATTGGAGCAGGTACAAGAGAATAAAAAAGGAAAAATATTTTGTTGCGCATAACACTGTAGAGGTTGCTGAATATAACGAGCTCCCTAAATACTCAGAAAGGAACAGTTTCCTTTTTGTGGGTACATTATATCGCCAAAAAGGCCTTGATGAACTTATTGAAGCATACCACATTGCAAAAAAGAGATTAGATAATCTTCCAAAACTGAACATAGTGGGTAAAGGAGCCGAAGAGCAGGCTATCAGAGAACAGATTGAGAGCCTGAATCTTGAGAATGATATTATATTGTGCGGTGCTGTATACGATGAGAATATTCTGAGAGATTATTTCCTTAACGCAAGACTATGTATTTCTCCTAAACAGGCAGGTTTGTCAGTACCCAAAAGTCTTGGCTACGGCTGTCCTTTCGTAACACGCCCAAATGCTATCACCGGTGGAGAGAGGAACAATATCATTGACAAGTATAATGGAATATATTATAACTCAACAGAGGAATTGGCAAATATACTTGTTGATGCCGTTGCTAAATATGCAGAATTTGCAGCTATGGCAGACAATGCAAGAAAATACTATAATGAAAGTTGCTCTCCACAAATAATGGCAAATGGTGCATTGGGTGCTATAAGGTACGCGATGAGTAAAAAGTAAAACCTATTATTGCATATAAATGAAAATAGATTATTCCAATATGCCTATAGGGGCATCAAAACTGAAATTCAGAATAAATTATATACTTAACGTAATGCGCACTTGGTATTGTTTCAATATCAAGAACAAGAACGTTAAATACAATGGATTTATTCGTGTGATGAAAGGAACACGTTTCAACCCTGGATACGAATTTGTTCTAGGCCACAATGTTCAGTTTGGACCTAATTGCCTGCTCGATACAGGAGCTATTATGGGAAATAATATCCTATTGGCCGGTAATGTATGTTTTATAGGAAAGAACGACCATACGTTTAACATACTTGGCAAAACAATTTGGAGTAGTCCAAGAGGCAAGAACAATCCAATAATCGTTGAAAATGATGTTTGGATTGGACATGGAGCAATAATTATGTCAGGAATAAAAATTGGAGCAGGTTCTATCGTTGCATCAGGTGCTGTTGTTACTAAGGATGTACCACCATGTGCAATTGTCGGTGGCAACCCGGCAAGGATTATCAAGTACAGATTTGATAATGACGAAGATATAAAAAGGCATTGTGAATGGTTATCGAAACAATAATGGTATGAATTATGAAAAATAGAGATATAGGTATTGATATAATCAAATTTTTTGCAGCAATAATAATTACAAATTCCCACTTCGGGCACATCTACCCCCCATCACTGCAAGCACTTGCAACAGGAGGGGCAATAGGCGATGCCCTATTCTTCTTCTGTTCTGGTTTTACCCTATTCCTAAAACCTGCAGGAAGGTTTGACAACTGGTACAAGAAAAGGATAAGCAGAATCTATCCTACCATATTTGCATGGGCAATAATCTCAGCATTCCTGTTCGGTTCTACAAGCAACATGAAAACCACAATTTTGCATGGAGGCGGATGGTTTGTTACTTGTATAATGCTGTACTATATTGTTGCGTATTTCATTAACAGATACTTTTATAATAGGTTGTACACGGCATTTTCAGTTGCAACATTAATTGTGATTATCAGTTACATAATGTGGGACAGGCCCGATAATTTCGGTATGTACGGAGACACCCTTTTAAAGTGGGTATTCTTCTTTCTGGCAATGCTACTGGGTGCCATAATCGGCAAGAATAGAAAAGTTATGGGAGAAAAGAAATCCCTAATCATATCTATTGTAAGTATTATAGCCTTTTATGCAATACTATTCATGTCTGCTTCCAACCCGATAGCGAACAAGTTGCAAATTATATCATTGCTACCATTATTAGCACTTACATATTCTACCTATTCTCTGTTTAATGGTAAAACAGCATTGAAACTATTCTCTAAAAAATCTGTTTACTATATCGTAATGTTTGTTGGTGGATTATGCCTTGAAATATATATAACACAAATTACATTGCTACATTACGATCTGGGACTACCCTTCCCTTTAAATTATTTTGCCATGTTTGCTATCATCATCACCTCAGCCTATCTTTTGAGATGCTGTGCCAGATTCTTTATGCAGACATTCAACAAAGAAGATTATAACTGGAAAGAGATATTCAAGGCCATATAAAGTAATATATATATAGAAGATTATGCTAAACATACTTATCAACGCATACGCAGTCGCACCCAACTGGGGCAGCGAGCAGGGAGTTGGTTGGAACTGGATTATAAACATTGCCAAGCATTGTAAATGTTATGTAATTACAGAAGGTGAGTGGCGTACAGAGATTGAGGATGCATTAAAGCAACATCCTTTGCGTGACAATATCACTTTTTACTATAACCCGGTGCCACAGAAAGTACGCGATATGTGTTGGAACCAAGGGGATTGGCGTTTTTATTACTACTATCACAAATGGCAGAAGAGCACATTGAAGATTGCTAAACAAATATGCAACGAGCATAAAATAGATGTTATTCATCAATTGAACATGGTTGGTTTTCGTGAACCTGGTTTGCTCTGGAAAATCAAGGGTATTCCATATGTTTGGGGACCAGTTGGCGGTATGGAGAATATACCTACATCATACCTTAAAAATGTAGGTTTCAAACAGAATCTATTTTGCAGAATAAAAAACACAATAAATACACTGCAGTACAGATACCAACCCAGTGTACGCAAGGCTATTAAAAACTCCGATGTCCTTATCTCTGCTGTTAAAGGAGTTGAAAAAGTATTCAGTGAGGTATACAAACGCGACTCAATACTAATAAACGAGACTGGCTGCAACATAGCAGCAAACAAGAATTGTGACAATGATGAAAACGATGCTGAAGAAAAAGGACTCGATTTAATTTGGGTTGGTAAGTTCGACTTCAGGAAACAGCTTGAAATTGCCCTGTACACCATTGCAAAGCTTAAGCACCTTAATGTTACCTTGCACATTTGCGGTACAGGTTCCGAACAGCAAATAAATTTCTACAAAGGACTCTGTTCTAAACTGGAGATTGACAGCAAATGCGTTTGGCATGGCAAAACCGACAACGTTAAAGTTATGGAACTGATGCAAAAAGCCGATATTTTCTTCTTTACAAGCATTATGGACCTGACATCGACAGTAACGCTTGAGGCTATACAGAACAGATTGCCTATAATTTGCCATAACATTTGTGGTTTCGGCAACATTGTAAATGACAGCATTGGACGAAAAATAGAGCTACGCACACCACAAGACTCTATCAACGATTTCGCGAAAGTCATTGAAGAATTATACAAAAACAGAGAATTATTAACTGCAATGCAACCGAACTTTGACAAAGTTGCAGAAGAACTCACTTACGAGGCTAAGGCAAAAAAAATGGTTGAAATATACAAAAGACTTGTATCAAAACAAGCATAGACTATAAATATTATTACACATTATCACATGAAAAAGTTATTCAACCTATTAAAATTATTCTTATTCTTTCCATTTGTTCTCTTTCTTTATATCACACAGAATAAGAAAATATTTAAAGAAGATTTAAACGCTTGGGCAAAATGGAAACGTGTTAATGCAAATTTATGTGGGGCTACAAAATTATTTATAGAATATAAGGAATATCGGAATGTTTTATACCTCCGTTCCGGCAGCTATTCTTTTTTGATTAGAAGATTGGCAAAAGGTAAAGAGTGTTTTTATATTGATGGTACAAAAAACATTGGAGGGGGGCTACGACTATTGCATCCATTTGCAACAGTTGTAAACGCTGAAAAAATTGGTAAGAACTGTATAATATTTCAGCAAGTAACAGTTGGAATGAAGAATGGGAAAAAACCTATAATTCTTGACAATGTAACTATAACTTGTGGAGCTAAGGTTCTTGGCGGTATTACTATTGGTAATAATGTCATAATAGGTGCTAATGCTGTAGTTGTTAAAGATGTTCCGGATAATTCTGTTGTTGCCGGAATTCCGGCAAAAGTCATTAAGACATTACCTCCCACTCAATAACTACAGCGCAGTTCGTTATCAAGAAAAGAAGTGTGCTATGTTGCAATAACATAGCACACTTTTTTGCGGGGATTGTTTTTTAGAGGTTCAGTCAACGGCTCATATACAATCACCTGATTTATATTCCATCGGTAACTGAAGCGACAATTTTGTCGGCGGCTGTTGTCGCGTCACTCACGCCAAGCCCTGCCATCAAACGGTCGAGAAAGTTGCGGGTTTCACTCACCAATGAACGCATATAGAACAGTATATTCGCCGCCAAAGGTATCTTCGAGCCAGTAAACTCCTCAACACCATAGTCACTGCCGATATAATTTGGCGCAGTCTTGGTTACGATTGGATATTCTTCAGGTTCAGCGAGTTCGTAGTAGAGCATTACGCCTTGAAGTGAGGCTTTGAAGGATTCTGCATCCGTATATGAAGAATCCTTTATATGAATACGCTGAATCTTGTTATCTGCAGCATATATAGTTTTATCGGGTCTTGCGCTATCTACAAAGCCAGCACTTGCAGTGGTGTAGGCACTTGCCAAAATTGCTCCACCACCTTTAAAATTAAAGCCTTGATTAATAAAAGTTTCCAGTCCAAAGACATTATTATTCTCATAATAAGAATAATTCAAGCTGCCCATATCAACGCAGCCAACCCTCTTGGTATAAACCATTCTATCAAGGTCGATAGTGTCGGCAGCAAGAGTACCGCTTATAGATATTCCAGCCAACCCCCACTCGCTCATTTCAGGAACAGCGGGCAAAGCAACATAGCTCTCGACATACTCTTCATAATCAGTCTTTGCTCGGTCACCGCTCCAATGCAGGTGAGCGCAGAGTTTATCAGTTGTAGGGGTAACAAGAAGCAAGCAACCTTTAATCAGCGGAACGTATGTGCCATAAGTTGAATCCTTCTCCAATTTGTGCATATATAGCTCAGCACCATTCCCAACATCCAATGGGTCAAGCGGAGAAAGATAAACCTCGACACCTTCATCACTCCAATCATCACCCTCGCCATAGCCGATAACATAACCGTTATTCTCGCCTGCTCCTGTCTTACAAGGCAAACACTCTACAATAGCAATATTTTTATCTCCGTCAACTATGGCATTGTCAGTGATGGTCTTGTTGATAAGCACATTCTCGGGATTCCATTGGTTGTATCCTGTACTCTTCAATCCTGTAGGCTGTGCAATAGTCAACCCTTGTGGAAGAGCATCCATTGTACCGAACATCTTATCACAATCCTCTTTGGTAGGCTCTTTGCCAGCCCCGAACATTTCGGTAAGGTCAATTAACAAAGTATTTAAAGCATTATCACCCTCTATCGCAATTGTTATGCTGTCGGATGTTACCTTCGATATAATGCTATGCTGCTTCCAACCGCTGTAAACATCTGTTGAGGTTTCAGCAAAATGCAGTTGCCCATTAAACAATGAAGTTGAAAAATAGTATGTATGTCCATTGACAACACCGAGCGTTTCATTACCAATAAAAGAGGCATCTACATAGTTTTTCACTATATTACCGCCAATCTGTTTGAGTGTCGCAACGCCGTCACTAACCGATGTACCGCCTGCGGTTGTGCGCTTGAAGAAAGTAGCGGTATCGACCTTACCCTGCCTACTGTACACCTCACGAGCCAACCCCACAATGGTGTCACCGTTGACAAGCGCGTTCTTCTCCTTTGCAGCATTCTCTTCCAAAGAAGGCACTTTTTCTACTTTCTCACGCACATCGGCGCTAAGTTTCTGCGTGGTTAC
>CALBKR010000112.1 GCA_937896105.1 uncultured Bacteroidales bacterium | reverse complement strand
ATAATACCCCCCGGGAGCGGCACTCTTGAGAAGATGCATAAAACTTTTGCCGGGTCCGAGGTTTTCCGATGTATACCAGGTGAGCGCACCCTTTTCCTGCCACTTGTCGAGCAGTTCCCGGGTGTTATCGGTCGAGCCGTCGTCACGCACAAGGATATTCACCTCTACCCCCTGCTGGGCAACCAACGAATCAAGTTGCTCGACAAGATAATTACCGCCATTATATGTAGAAAGAAGAACCGTTACCTTTTCCATTCAAAAAATGATTACTTGTGAAAATCGCTTGTTCACCACTTTGTGAAGGTATATCTGAGACCGTGAGTCGAAAGTACCAGCTCGTCGTTGCTCAAATGGTCGACCTTGAACCTCATAGTATCATCGTATATATAGAGACATTCGAGTTCCTTAGGATCGGAATCGCCCACTATACCCGGATAACGGTAGAAGTTATCCATCACCAGGCTGTCGCCGTTGAACTCAAAGCAACCCATATACCATTTTTTCGGATACTCGGTCTCGGAATAGATGCCAAGATGCATAAGATGGCGCTGGAAAGAGTAGAAAATGCTATCGGGATATTCCACCGAATTCTCCGTTTCGACACGTTGCAGACGCCACATACCGTCAAGGTCACCATTTATAAAAATCCTTTCACAGGAAATTGAGACCAATATTAGACAGATATATAAAAATTTCTTCAGCATACCTTAAATCATTTAAACAGCCCGACCTTGACAAACGACAGCATCACACCGTAATTGTTCCCTATCAGATTACTGCGGTCACAGGCAAGCGATGCCGACAGCATCCACGATTTTGCATCAGGAGCATACGCGACATCGGCCAGCAACGATGTAGTGTAACGTATCTTGAAGAACGGGTTCACATAAGTACCCCAATTCTCGCTGTATGTATACATAAGGCGGTAGAGGAACTCCTTCTTGCGGCCGAAAGCTCCATTCACGCCAACGTGGTGAGCACGCATACGGTTCGCCTTGAATTCCAGGCTGCCATCCTTGTTGTACAACGGTGAAAATACCAATGGATTTCCCATAGGCATTCCGTAGTAGTGCCAACCGCTGTAAATAGCGTGGTTGTAGTAGTTATCCTGCCCGTCCATCTGCTCCACGAAGAAATCGCTGGGGTCGTTGTAGCCCGGGCCGCTCTGGTCGTATGTGGAGACATATTCGTACTGGATATTAGATATAAAATCGAGATAACCGGTCTTGTTCTTTACCGAGACACCGACCATTATGTCACGCCAGGGATAGGTAACCACGGTCCTTTCGTTATTCATATTATTCTGGTACTCGAAAAAGAAGAGCTGGGAGAAATCCTCGAACATATGCTCGCCATATACACGTACATCAACAGGCGCGGTGTTGAGTGTAAATGCCAGATGCCAATTGCCTATCTGGTTTCCTGAGATATTTGTCTGCTCTATTTCAGGAGTCCGTTCGTCACCGCCTGCAGGAAAGAATGCCTTGAGGAAATCGGTAAAACTTGTAGGCATTGACAATATTTTCCCTTTTGAGTGGGTATATACATCGCCGCCGAACTGGGTGTGCATCTCGAGCCCGCCCTCAACCTCGAGAGGGAATTTTGCGGTATTGCCCACCTTCATAAACAGAGCCTTGCTATGATATAGGGCATATCTGTTATACTTTGCTGTAGGATTTATCGCCGTAAAATTCTCCTGGAACTCCTTGTCAAGGAATACGCCATAGGAGAAATGGCCGCGAAGCTTCAACCAGTTACGCGTTCCGGGAATTGTCACATACTTCGGAACATCAAGGCGCACTTGCGGTATCGGTGCACTGTTCGCGCTGTGAACGAGACCGCCTGTACCAAGCTCGGTAAAACTGTCGAACGACAATGAACGCAAGGTGGCCGCCACCCTATTGCCGTTCAAGCCCTCCATGGAACAGAAATCACGCATCTCGGGCAAACGCTCCTTCGCACCGACGCTGAGTGTGAGCCAACGGTATGAGACATCGGCATAAAATTGTTGCAGAATGGGGTTATATTGTTGATTGTATCCGGTCTTGAAATCCAAGGCTGCCGAGTATCGCCAGTTCCCCTTCTTGTCAATGAGCCCATCCAATGCAACACCATAACGTATAAAGCCGTTCTGCGTATCGAGCGATGAGACACCGTTCCTGTTCGTGACAAGCCAAAAAGGAGCATTATCGCCATCGGCAACAATCGCATTCAACTGGACGTAGTCACGGACTGTAATTCTTTCCTGCGCAAATGAAGGAGCAGGGCATAGTGACAATAAGCCTGCTAGCAACAGTATACTCCTTCTAATAACAAGAATAGTCAAATAATTCCGGATATCACAAATAATCATTTAAAAAGAGGATTTTAACATTTCATCACGTTTACCGCAAAGATAGATAAATATCAAAGAAAGATCATACTACTTTTTTATTTTTTTACCCCTACCCATAAAGCCCTTCAACATAGAAATGACAGTAGAACGTTCGTCTCTATCCATACCTGCAACAAATGCAAACAGAAGCACACCACTCACCTCCAAAATCAGTGACACCAACAACCCCGCACCGATTTGCGTATGTACCAGATAAACAAACGGCAATGCCAGAAGAAGAACCTTGCCAATCGGGTATAAGACCTTTCTAAAATACTCCAAGAAAGTAAAAGTAATATACTCCATTATTATTTTCAGCACTACAAACAAATAAACACTCCTTACAACTATCATTATCACCATAACGTAATAAGGCGGACTGTCAAGTTTCAATGCTATGTAAGATAGCGGGAATATCAGCAGAAACACCCCACTGCCAAGACAGACATATTTTTTCAGTTTTCCCACAGCCAAGGCCAACGTCCAAACCGGATTGGTCAATATATTTATTAAAGAGTATACAATTATCAATATTGTAAAAATATTGGTATATTGCGGTACATCACCTTGCCACAACTCCAGAATGGCGTCGACATTGAAAATTATAGGAAGACCGATGACCAGTAGGAAAAAGAAAGAGTATTTTGAACTGTTATAAAAAAGTTTCAACAAATAATCAAAGTCACGCAAGGCGTAGGATTTAACAATTTGAGGCCTGACTGATACAAAAATATTTGTACTGAAATTGTTGAGTGCCGCATTCACTTGATAAGAAATGGCTCTCGCAGCATTTACGACAGGTCCGAAGAACATATTCAGCAAAATATTGACACCCGAATCATTCACGGCATACACTGCCGTACCGACAAAATTCCAACCGACCAGCGAGCGTGTTTCCTTTAATAGTTTCTTATCATACACAAATCTAAAATAGCACTCTTTATATCTCCTCAATGAATAAAACATATAGAACCCCTGCGTCACAACAGTGACGCAGGCCAACAATAGCGCGTAAATCAAAAGTTTATCTATAGATGTATAGGATATCACAAACACTATTATCAACTTTGCGACTCCTTCAATTATCCCCACGTATGAATATACATTCATATCCTCATGGGCTATTATTTCTGAATCAAAGACTATGCCCAACAACATTATAGCCAATGACCACATTGTAAACCTGAACACCCATATTGCCGTATCCACCCTTTCGAGCGGGATTTGCAATTCATTACGCACAAACCATACACCTACCACCTCGGATATGGCAAGAATAACCAAAGCTATAGCACCATACAGAATAAGATGTTGATTCAAAATGGCATTAGCTTTATTCAAATCACCTTTTGCCAATTCAACATTCAGGAAACGCTGGGTTGCATTAACCAGAGAGGAACTGAAGAATACAAACATCGAAGCCAGGCCACCGACAAGATTAAAGATGCCAAAATCCTCAAAACCGAGTTTGTCAAGAAGAACCCGGGATGTATACAAAGTGACAAAAAGAAGAAAGAACATCCTTATATACAAGAATGCCGTATTCTTCAATATACGCTTGCTTTTTGAAGTAGTATCACTCATTCCTGCTGTAATTTGAATCAAAATCACATATGCTTACAGGCAAAGAAGGATCAAATTCAAACACGTCTTCCTGCGGATTGTGAACAAAGAAATCTGTAACCACCTTCTCAAAATCGGCATTCTCAATTCTTCTCACACCTGTACGAAGCAACTTTGCAGGCACACCGCCTATGATTGCCCCTTCGGGTAAGTCCGACATATCTTTAGAAACCAATGAATTGGAACTGACAATTACCCTATTAGGGATAACCGCGCCACCTGCTATGGTTGTACTATTACATATCCAGCAATATGAACCGATTGTAATTGGAGCGCAATGGTTCTTTACACACGACTTGTCAAAATCGGCCAGATAATGGTAATTGCTGTCCATTATCTGACATCTGTGAGCCACTCTTGAAAAATCACCAAGTGTCAAGCGATTATACACAGTTACATTACAGGAATTTGCCACTTTTGAATTGGCACCGAATACAAACTCTGCATTCTGCAGCACATTTATCCTGCACCCGCTTCCAATTTCAAATCGATCACTCTTTTTCTTCGCGTTAAATATAATTTTCCCATAAATGAGCAGTTCTGTATTACCACAAGAGTGCTGTGGACCGTGACTATATGAGATGTTTAACCTGACCATACCAGGACGACACACCTCACTGCATCTCATCTGTCCGAACTGTGAATAGAGTTTCGGCCAACCATATACGAATAACGGGAAACGAATCGCCTGCTTTAATGGAAAGAAGACGAAATTCATATATAGCGTATACAGCGGATTAAAACAATGGGAGAATAGCGGCCGCAATATATATATGGAGTACCGATATCTAATAGCACGAATAATTTTGCCAATCATAGCGTTGTTTTTTCTGTTAACAGTTCTTTTAGTTTACAATATGAGTCATCCCAATTGAATTTCTTGATATGCTCATATCCTAGTTCTGCAATCCGCACTCTCAAAGAGTCGTTTTCCATAAGTCTTATAATGTTCTCGGCTAATGCAGACGGGTTCTTTATTGGAGATAAAAGTGCAGTGGTGCCATCTATTGCCATTTCTCTATAGCCGTCATTATCTGTACAGGCAACTGCACAACCACACATCATCGCTTCGCCTACGGTCAAGCCCCAACCCTCACTCCAACTTGTACCTACGAATATTGCCGCTGAGTTATATATCTTATTGAAAGTTTCCTTATCCGGCTGACGATAATACGTAATCCATTTAGGCAAGCCATCCGGTGCGGAATAAACACCGAAGAGAGAGAGCTTCAATTGCGGATATCTTTTCTTTACAATATCGAGCGCCTTGAAACCATCATCACACCCCTTAAGATTCTGAATGTGATACATCATTGCGACACTGAACTTGTCACGTTTCTCTGCGCTTACAGTTCTTTTAAAGAAATCAAAATCAAAACCATTTGGTATAAGAGAGCAATTAGAATCGTACTTTGAGACAATACGATACAACCAATTCGATATCACTATTTTTTCGAACGGATAGCTATATGTTTCCAAAAGGCGCTCCTCGGAAACTCCGTCCCACGCCTCATAGTGCTGAATCAGATACACTTTCCGTTTCTTCTTTTTATAATCATTCAAATAGAAAGCCGTTCTCACCGATGTCGCCACATATATATCCGACTCTGCACACCATTTCTCACGCAACGAAAACACTATACTCTCTTTTACACGCTTATCAAGATTGAACCAACCGACACAACTATGTTTCTTTGTAATCAGGCAATACAAATATTTTACTGAGGATTTAAGCATTTTCAGTGAATTAAAAATCCACGATTTATGCTCAAGGCGCAAGAAAGCCGGATATATTATTCTAACGTCAAACCCGTCAGCAACAAGTCTATTGGAATATTCATATACGACCTTATAGCCACCAATGGGACGATTTGCTATACCAGGAAACAAAAAAGTTATTCTTTTCTTCATATATAGTCGATGGTTTTATTAAACAACAGCAAATGAATCAGCATTAAAAATTGAATAGTTTGTACAACAAGATATCCGCTGCAAAAACACCCAAAGCATATATTATCACCAACAATCGTCCAAGCCAATGCGGGCGCACCAGCACCGCCAACAACGGGAAAAGTATACAGTCTATTATAGACACAAGCTCCTCAACGCGCATTGCAAGCGGCGGCAGGAACGAAAGACCCACATAGAGACATATCGAATAACAGAACACCTTCAGCAATATCGGCATATACGGATATTTTTCAGCTAGGAAATTATATTTCCACACAAGCACAAAAAATGCGAACAAGCGCACCATCGCCCTCAAGTTAAAGATATTGATATCAGCCCAGATACCCCCTTCATAAATCATCAGCTCATCATACATCTGCAGTTTCTGCTGTATGACAGGTATCGGGATCATCTCGATAATTTCCACACTGACCATCGGAGATGCATACAATAGAAGCGGTAAAACTACAAGAGCACATTTACCAAAACGCGTTAGCGGTTTATTTCCAAACACTAACAGAGGCAGGAACACCAATGCCGAATAGTGGAACAATGCCGCTACAATTGCAAGAAGGGTGTATTTCAGCTTCTTTCCATCGGCAAGATACGGTATTGAGAAGAGGAAAATGCCAGCAGCCACAGCGACACGTATCTGCGTCATATCCTGTAAAATAAACAAGTGGGTAAACCATACCAAAATAGAGAGATACCAATATGGCGAAAGCCTCTTTATCGAGTATATCTTTAATGGGACAGACAATAGAGCATACGTACTGAATAAAATCAACGGTTCACCACACAAACGCGCTAAGCCATTGATAAGTTTGAATGTAGGCTCTATCAATGTGGCACTTACACTTGTAGGGCTCTTGAAATATGCATAATAGGAATAATAGTCTTGATCGAACCCTGCAGGGCGGAAGGCGACATACATTGTCAGCACAACAGCAACGACAACAAGCAACCAGGTGTGCCCGTGCGTCTCATCATCCTCGAAGAATGCAAGGATGATGAATGCAAGTAATATAACAAGGAAGATTGCTATATACATAATTCACTTATGCAATATTCTCCAATGCCTGTGCCTTACGTTTTTTCCTCTCTTTCAGAATTAGCCTTATTAGATAAATTAAAGCAGAAACGAATGCCATTATAACCGTAATCAAAAAACGGCGCGGCCCTGCAGGCTTTACAGGAACTGTCGCATTCTGGAGAACGGTAAATGCCGGGGTTCGTTTCTGAACCTCGGACTCACTCAACAGCTTCTGCTGATAGAGCGAATTGTATATATTGAATGCAAGTTGCATCTCACCGGCAAGACGCTCCTCTTCGATTTTATACAACTGTTTCGAGAGTCCCTGATGCTTATCGACATACTCGGCATAGCGTTTCTGAGCCTCCATATACTTCACATAGGCCGTATCGCACATCTCAACTGCATGTTTATACTCCACCTTGTTCTTCTCGGTGCGGTACCGTGTCATAAAAGTCTGCATCTGCTCCTTTACCGCATTTGCGACCGTCGCAGCGACAAGCGGATCCTGAGCCTTTACGGTCAGGGTTATCACCCCGGTCTTCTCCGACACCTCACAGCCGATAGAGTTCTGTACCCTCTGCAGGAGATTGTACTCAGCCATAGTCAGTTTAAAAGGATTCACCTTATATTCACCATTGCCACCAGCATATGGAGCCGGCTTTGAAACGAACCAAGACTTTACCTTAGCGTACAATTTTGTCCACCAAGGATATTTCTCTTTTTTTAGTATATAATTGCCGTATGTTCCCTTGAAACTGCCGTCATTAGTCTCTACGGCAGTTTCCATTATCGGAACAAGAAAATCGGTAGACTGAATTATATCGGGATAGAACTCCGGAGCAATCGCATCTGCACCCGCTCCCGGCACGGATATTCCCAACATTGAGGCAGCTGCCCCCAAAGTGCCACCGGTCGACTGTTCACCATACTCCGGAGCAAGCATAACCTTGACTGAATAATATCTCGGTACACAAAGCAGCATCAGGTATGTAATGACCGACATTATTGCCATCACTTTTAAAAAGCCCTTCCAGTTATCCTTGATCAGTCTGCAAACCAAATCAAAACGTATCTCATTTTTTACAATCGGTTCCATATGCACCTGTTTATTACTTAGCAGTTATAGTTGAAAGACAACACCGTCCAAACCATTTGTTCACTATTTCAACAAATTCACTATGGTTACAATCATTGTCGCGATAGACATTGCCGATGAACTTACAGCAATAACCTCAGCCGTAGATAGTTTAGTTGAAATATTCTTTGAAGGCACGACAATTTCCATACCGGGCTGTATGTCCTTCGTCGAGAGTTTTGACAACTTTTTCACACCACCATTCATATATATGGCATAGACTCCGTTTTTCTTGGCTCTATCGGAGTAACCACCGGCGTGCTTGATATAATAACCCAGTTTCTTTCCGGGTTCAAAGGTCACTGATATAGGATAACGTACCTCACCGCTTATCTTAATGGTTCCTGCGTATTCCGGAACAACCAGCTGATCACCTTCACGGAGAATGACATCTGTATCCCCCATTGGTTCCTTGACAGCTTGGGCAAGGTCTATGTCAAGAAGATAATAATCACCGTCTCCTCTTTTCATATTTATAAGAGAGTCCGCTATGGCAACATCTATATTATTATCAGAACGGAGCACCTCCTCATATATCTGTATCTGCGAGAGTTTCATCATATTCTCGCGTTGAGTTTTCTCCTCATCGGTCATCTTACGGTAGAGACGGGCACCTTGCGGATAAGCCACTGACGACAAGCCGCCTGCATCCTCGACAAGGTCGCTCAAACGATAATCACGGCTATGCATAGCGTAATCGCCTGCGAAGTTTACAGCACCGGCTATTGAGACGCTTTTCACCTCATTATGCGCAGGACTCTTACGTACATGTCCCTCATCGAAGGGTTGAAGAACAAAACCAGAAGTACCATCGACAATAAAGCCATCCTTTAGAGCAAAAGTATAGGTCTTTGTTATTGTGTCACTCTCAACCAGCGATTTGGGATCGTAAACCCTACGGAAGACATCTATCTTGACAACAGATGCCGAATTTGTCAAGCCGCCTGCCTGCAACACGAAGTCTTCGAGTGTAGTATTTTCGGAAAATTCATATATGCCGGGGAAATTGACCTCACCGCCGATTCTGAATGTCTCCTGACCGCGCATCTCCATTACAGATGGTATGAAGACAACATCCTCTTTACGCAACTCGACATCGGGCGAGGTTCCATTCATTATAGCCTCGATGTCCAGCTGATGCGTCTCAAGCCTGCGGTCGGGCTTGCGGCGGTGCATCACGGCACGTGCAAGAAAGGCATCCTCGCGCAGACCGTCAGCTGCATCAATAAGGTCGAGAAGTGTCTTTATGTTGCCGTCCACCTGATACATTCCGGGGTGGAATACAGCACCTTTAATCTCGACCATATTCGAGAAGCGCGGTATTATAGAATCAACATAGACCGAGTCACCGTCGACAAGATTGAATGTGCCGAAAGCAGCCTTGTCAATCGTATGCACTGAATATTCCCTGCCATTCTTTCGTATAACACGGATATTCTTGTCATAGGCATCCCCGGTGAGACCACCTGTAAAAGAGAGCAACTGTGCAAGTGATTCATCCCTCTTCATCTCATATTTCATCGGGCGTTTCACCTTACCCTGTATGTTTACAATAGCATCGTACGGGCCAACAACAATAAGGTCGTTATCCTGCAGACGGATATTTCCCACATTGTTGCCGTTTATGATATAATCATAGATATCAATCTTTGATACCGGCTTGCCGTTACGATAAACATTTATCTCGCGCAAAGTTCCGAGGTCGCTTATGCCACCGGCCATATACAGAGCATTGAAAAGTGTCGAGAAGGCGCTCACGGTATAAGAACCGGGCACAGCCACCTCGCCTACAATCTCAACCTTGACATTGCGTGTCTCGCCGACAGAAAGGCTCACAGACGAGCCATTAAAGTACTCATTCAAGTATTCCTTTACAAAGTTGTTGGCCTCATCAACAGTCATACCGGCAAGTTTGAGTTTACCGACTCCATCAACCATAACAAAGCCCTCGGGTGAAATCACATCATCAACGGTAGTCTGTGATGCGCCCCATATATCAATAATCACTTGATCCCCGGCACCAAGTACATAATCGGCCGGTACAGGAATATTCATTGCCGGCTCAAATGTGAGCAGTTCGTTATTGAAGAGGTTGCGGCCAAAGACCGTCTCCTTCTCCTTCAGCAAATTCTGATAATAGACAACAGAATCAATGTCAAGGAAGGCCATCTCGGACTGCAACTCTTCCTGCTTTTCTTTCTGGTTTTTCTTCTTGTCCGAAGAGGAAATCTTTCCAACAGTGTTATTCTCGGCCTTGCCATCCCTCAAGCGCTTTGTCTTTTCCGTAGCACCAGCCAAGTCAACAGCTCCAAGCCCCTTCTGTTCCTGTTCGTATTTTTCTTTTATTCTGCGGATTTGCGCAGGAGTAGCGCCCTTATTAAGCAAATTGCGGGCGATAGTATTTTCGTCCGCACCATTTTCCTTCTGCTCCATTATCATCTTTACGACCTGCTCATCCGAGAGAGTCTGCGCTGTCATCAGTTGTGCCGAGCACAATAACGCAGCTGCCAAAAAGAGTTTTCTTATCATTGTCTTTAGAATTTTTTACCGTTTATTATGTAAACGAAAGTTGTAAATATAAGCTTGATATCAAGCCACAACGAACGTTTCTGCAAATACTCAATATCCATATCCAGACGCACAAGCATCTTCTCCATTGTATCGGTATATCCGTTATGCAGGGTAGCCATCGAAGTGAGCCCCGGGCGCATAAGATATATATAATCGTAATTGGGATTCCGCTCACGTATCTTTTCGATAAAATAACGGCGTTCGGGACGGGGACCCACGAATGACATATCCCCCTTGAGTACATTAAAGAGTTGCGGCAACTCATCGAGATGATGTTCACGGAGAAACTTGCCTATTTTTGTCAAGCGGTCATCATCCACCTTTGCCAGGCGTGGCTTGCCATTGCTCTCGGAGTCGACACGCATCGTTCGGAATTTTATTATATTGAATGGTTTGCCTTTATAGCCAATCCTCTCTTGCAAGAAAAACGCGCTACCTTCACCTTGGAACAAAAGCGCCAAATACACAATAAGAAAAACTGGTGACAATATAATTAGTGCTATCAGTGAACAGATGAAATCAAAAAGGCGCTTTATTCCCCGTTCAAATACATTCATTCCATCACGCATAGCCAAATCCATCGCAGGTTGATTCATTGCTGACACAAGTTGTTTTTTATAGTAACTATATTTTTTACAAAATATTGTATCGTTTTAACAATAATTTTCCACACAAAAAACTGCCGAAAGAAAAGTAACGGCAACAATTTTGCAAAGATACGAATAAATGAGCAAAAAATATCAAGCTTGCTTGAATATTTATTACGGCGAATGAAAGTATCTTTGAGCGCGCAGAGTCAACCAACAAGTTCAGACCGGCTCCAAACCTGCACCGGGATAATAGAACGCAAGTATCTCCTCACAACTATAACCTTTCTCGCCCATCATCGCCGCGCCTATCTGGCAAAGGCCGACACCGTGCCCCCAGCCGGCTCCTTTAAGAACAAACTGCAGTTCGCCTGAAGCATCAGCAACCTTGTCGACGACAAAGGCAGAACTGTAAAGATGTGATTTAGAGAGCCATTTGCGGATTTCAAGTTCCTTGCCGACAACCCGCGTCTCTTTTGAACCTACGATCTTGAGCCGGACAATGCGCCCCGATGCGCCACGCTCCACAGGCACAAGTTCCTCTACCAGGCCAAAATCGGTACCCGAACGTTCTGCAACAAGAGTCGAGAGCTCTTTTTGCGAATAGACGACAGTCCAACGGTAGAAATCGTTTGTCTCACGGTCGTATCCGTTTAATATCTGCGATAGCACGCCCTTGTCAGCAGTCGAGCAGAATGACTGCGGGGCACTCTCTATCCACTCCCTTGCACCATCCTCCGTAGCGAGTTGCGGAAGCTCACCACCGCCCTCACAATCCCTGAAGGCCTGCAGATAGCCATAATCGATATCCTCCCAACAGGCCGAAAAGCGTTCTGTCACACCCCCGCAACATTTGCTGAAACGCGCATCACACACCTTGCCGTCATATTTAAGCACGATATCACGGGTCTCTTCGACTGCGCGGGCTACATTGGGATTTGCAGCGCGCGTAATGCCCTGATAGCGTTGGCAATGGTCATCGGCACAGAAATCGAAATTATGATGGTCCTCCCTCGCATACCAACGTACTATTTCTGTTTCATTCTCATACCCCAAACGGCCATTCTCAACACTCCCACATCTGTCAAGCTGGGCATAGAGCCAACTGCGGGATATTATAGTATGCGCTTTCAGGAATTCCAAAGAGGATGCAGCCGACATCTCGCTCGAAATGACACTTACAAGATAATCCTCGACAGGAAGACGATTTATAGCACGCACCTCACCATCCTCAACCATAAACAACAGCTCACCCTTGAATACCTGACGCTCGGCACGTTGCCAATGAAATCCGACACCAATAACAACATTGTGCAAGACAAAAGAATTTTCGGCCGTTTGAGGCTTGAAGCAAAGCGTTTCGTAACATTCACCGGCATAACAGAGCATACCGTCCTTGACCGAAATGGAATTTTCGGCCGGCACAACGCTGCCATCGAGTGTAAAACCACCGATGAAATCAAACATTATACGCGGTGCGCGCACTATGCCAATATCAATTCTTCTCGCTCCTTATCCTATCTGCCACCACAGCAACATCATCAGCCGCCATTGCCACCTCGCGCAGAATACACACAGCTTCATTGGGTGTAATGCTTTCAAAATCGCACTCACGCGGCGTTACTATCAATCCTGCCATATCCAAAGTTCCGGGGCTTACAAGCCTTTGGGTATCTCCTTGAACATAATAGCAGAGCGGACGATGTTTTGCACGTGGGAACAGCAATGTGACATACCCTACACCGGGAGTATGAAAAGCCATAACATTCATCCGTGGCTCGCACTCACCATCCACAATTGGCATAGCTTTCAGCAACAGTTTAAGCAACCCGACAGAATTTGAGACCTTTTTGGAAACCGACATAAAGAGCGGCACTGCATAACCTTTGACATTATATAAATAGCCATCATCGAATTTGCAGAGCTGCTCACGGGAAAGTGACTTGCCGTCCAACAGCCCCAACAACGGAATATCGCTGCTGCGCACTGCCTGCAAATGGGCGTGGTCGGGAGCCGATGCACCACACTTTGCACCATTGTAGAAGAGCGCCACTCCACTCCAATGCCCGGCAAGATGCAACATATCGGCATACATAGGCCAAAGCATCTGAGGCATATGCAACTTTGTCGGCAATGTAAAATGGAAGGGCAATATCGGATATGGATTTACAAGCAGTTCAAGCGAACCCATTGCATTTTCGGCAACCTGTTCGACCGGGCGGTTCCCTGCACAAAGGAAGCAGGGACGCTTGGTAAGGGAGGCAGAATCCACACTCGCTGCCGTGGACACAATACGTGAGGGGTTGTATTGCAAAGAAAGACCATTAGCAAGATTGCGCACCTTGACATTGGCCAACGCCGCATACCTTTCGGCTACACCCGGCCACTGCTGCAACTGCTTGTCGAAAAAAGCAGCAAGTTCCTCACCCGACACTGTCCCGAACTCTTTAACCAGTTCCTGCCGCGCAAGCAATTCGGCAGTACGCAGGCTATCTTTATATAGATTATGGGCATTGACCTTTTCGTGTGACAGTGCCGCATCGGAGTTTCCGCCCCAACGGCGACAAAGATAAAGGACATCATATATGCGCCCTATCCTGTAGTCACGCGATATCTGCAACCCCACAGCATAATCCTCGCCGTAGCTCACATTCGGGAAACCGACCTCGCGTATCACCGGGGTGAAAAATGCTCTTGGGGCACCAAGGCCATTTATGCGCAAGGCATTGTTGCGCCCGTTCTCTTCGCTCCACTCACGGTGGTCAATGATGCCCGGAGGCAGTGTGTTGAGTTCAAAATCACAAATTCTGTAAGAGCCTATGAGCATAGCACATTGCTGTTCATAGAAACCATCGACCACACGTTGCAATGTATTTTCATCGCTGTATATATCGTCGCTGTCGAGTTGTACGGCAAAACGGCCGCAACGGACATCATTGACAGCCATATCCCAACAGCCGCCAATGCCAAGTCCACGCTGCGAAGGGACTATATGCACCACGCGTTCATCGGCAAAGGCATCTATGATTTCTGATGTACCATCCGTCGAATGGTTGTCGACAACCAGAATGTTGAAAGGAAATGCGGTTCTCTGCCTCAACACCGATGATATGGCATCGGCAATTGTCGATTCACGATTGAGCACAGGTATCACAACCGAAGCCTCAACAGGGAAATCACCGATGGAAAGGTCTATTTCCTTATATTTACAGGGCGGAAGCCAACCACCTACGGATTTTAAGTGATGTGTACATACACTCTCCATCTCTATCTGCACATCACGTTGCGCAGGGTTGACATAATCGAACTGTTTCTCGCCACTCTTGCGTGTATCGGTTTCATCCTCGGTGTATACGTAACCGCAAAAATGGAACAACTCCCCGAGGCGCATCATCGCAAGACGCAGCTGATAAAAACCGGCATAGCTATAATCTTCGAGTGACATTGCCAGATACTCCTTCAGCGCCTTGAGACGGTAAAGTGTAGCGGCACCGAAATCGAAATCGTTGCGCAGGCTACCTTGTTGACAGTCAATGGTTGGCGCATCGGCATAGCCGCCATCGGTTACCTTGCGGTAATGCGAATAGCCCATCGGAGCATCGCCCGGCATTGCATCACACATTTTCAGCAGCATATCGGCATCTATGCACACCCCGGGCTTACCCACAAACAGCACAAAATCGGCTGTTGCAGCCTTTGCAACCATTCTGAAAGCTGCAGTAGACTGCAACGATTCCACCTGTAGAGCTGCGACTTTTCCTGGCAACACGGCACAGGATGGATAAGCGCCCAGAAGCCACACCTTGGTTATCTCCGGCCTGTCCAGCAACGGAGCGAGAGAGGAAATATCACAAGCCCCATTTGCTGCCGGCATAAATATTTCTATCGAGTAGTTTTTCATTACAACATTGTTTCTTGCGAAATTAATAAAAAAGCGCATCCGACGAATGTTTTTATTGTATAAAATATTATTTAATATTAAAACAGCGCGCACATAGCACATAAATCACTTTTTTGCATTATCTTCGCAAGGAAAAGCAAACGGCCGGTATATTATGGAGAACAGGAAGAGAAAATTGGCAGGTATGACACTCGACAGCCTCACCGCCGCAGTCAAGGAGGCCGGTATGCCGGCATTCACAGCCAAGCAGATAGCCGACTGGGTATACAAGAAACGTGTCGGCACTATAGATGAGATGTCCAACATCTCGCTCAAGAACCGTGAAAAGCTGAACTCGCTGTTCGAGGTGGGCTACAACGCCCCGGCCGATGAAGCACGCTCGGTCGACGGCACCGTAAAATATCTCTACAGGGTCGACAACAACCATTATGTCGAGGCGGTATACATCCCCGACGGAGAGCGTGCCACGCTTTGTGTCTCGTCACAGGTAGGTTGCAAGATGAACTGTCTGTTCTGTATGACCGGCAAGCAGAAGTACACCGCCAACCTTACCACAAACGAAATCATCAACCAGATATTGGCATTGCCCGAATTCGAGAAACTGACCAACATTGTGTTTATGGGAATGGGCGAGCCTTGCGACAACCTCGACAACCTGTTGCCGGCCATAGAGATACTCACATCGGAGTATGGCCTTGGATGGAGTCCTCACCGCCTGACCGTATCATCGGTAGGAGTGCGCAAGGGGCTGAAACGCTTGCTCGACTCGGGCGATTACCACATAGCCATAAGCCTGCACCACCCCATTCCACAGCAACGCGCCGAAATAATGCCTGCCGAGAAGGGTTTCCCCATTACCGAGGTTCTCGACCTGTTGCGGCAGTACGATTTCAGCCACCAGAGAAGACTAACCTTCGAATATATCGTTTTCAAAGGTATCAACGAAACAACATACTATGCACGCAAGCTATTGCAGTTGCTCGACGGCATCGACTGTCGCATCAATCTGATACGTTACCACGCCATACCCGGCGTGCCGCTCGAGGGGGTTGACAACGAAGGTATGACCGCATTACGCGATTTCCTCACCCGAAACGGTCTTTTCACCACCATAAGGGCATCACGCGGCGAGGACATATTTGCAGCCTGCGGTATGTTGTCAACACTGAAACAAGAAGAAAAGAGCAAATCGTTATAAAAACAAACCGTTATAAAAAAGATGAAAAAGATATTTCTTATTTTATTGTCAGCAATGGTATTTGCCTCTTGCGACAAGACTGTAAAGTCGGCAGGAGCGCCCTACGAACTTGTTCTCGTATGCGAGGATGACATTTGGAACTCATCGGCCGGACAGGCTCTTGAACAGGCTCTCGACACACCGGTACCAGGCCTGCCGCAGCAAGAAGCGACATTTAAGGTTACCCGAACCGGAAGAGATGGTTTCAAGTCATCGCTGCAGACTATGCGCAACATCATTGTTGTTGACATAAACAGCAGCTACAGCAAATGTGAGTTCAGGTTCCAGAGGGATATGTACGCTTCACCGCAGATTGTTATGGGCATATACGCCCCCGACATCCGTTCTTTCGGAAAATTTGTAAACGACAACTCCCAGACTATAGTAGATTTCTTCACAGAGAAGGAACGCGAGAGACAGGTGGCGGAAATTGAAGAAAGATACAACAAAAAAGCGATGGAGCTTATGAAGGAGACTTTCGGATGTGAGCTGAAGATACCATCGGACATTGCCGGATTCAAGCGTGGTGAGGATTTCCTGTGGCTATCGGACTACAACAACCCCAGCAGGGTCGAAATGATGAGTTTTGCAATCTACAGCTACCCCTACACCTCACCCGACAATTTCAACAAGGAGCATTTCATCCACAAGCGCGACTCTGTAATGAAGATAAATATCCCAGGGGCAGAGCCCAACCAATACATACAGACAACACCGGGCTCCGTCACCTTGACCGCAGAGGAATACAATGGGAAATATATGAGTGTCGCACGCGGATTATGGCATATGGAGAATGACGATATGTTCGGCGGCGGCCCATTTGTGGCACATTCAATAGTAGATGAGGAGAACGGCAGAATGATAGTCGTAGAGGCATTTGTGTATGCACCCAACAAAGAGAAGCGCAACTATATGCGCAAGCTCGAGGCATCACTATACACACTAAAACTCCCGGCTGATTTAAAGTAAATATTAAAAGAACAACACCCCACCAATATGAGTGAAAAAGGAAGAATCCGTGTAGGAATTACACAAGGCGACATCAACGGCATCGGTTATGAGATAATATTCAAGACATTCGAGAACAGCGAGATGTTCGACATCTGTACCCCCATTGTCTTTGGCTCGCCAAAAGCAGCCGCATACCACCGCAAGGCGCTTGAGATGGAGATACCATATAATGCCATAGAGAAGGCATCCGACGCGCAGGCTGGCAAACTGAATATCGTAAACTGCAACGACGACGAACTGCACATAGAGCTTGGCAACAGCAGTGCCGAGGCCGGCAAGGCGGCATTCCAGGCACTCGAAAAGGCTGTCGAGGCATACAAGAAAG
>CALBKR010000111.1 GCA_937896105.1 uncultured Bacteroidales bacterium | reverse complement strand
AGAGAGGCGCAGCCCCTGCTCCGGCAGATGTTCCGGTCATCGACGCACCCAAAGTAGAGGTGCCCGATTTCAGCAAGGCAGCCAACGATCCCGATGACCTGCCGTTCTAAAAGCAAAACTTGTAAATTTATTTTACCACAGAAATTAAAATCATAGGCGCACCACAGGTGCGCCTATGATTTTAATTTGCATTTGTACCGCATTTATTTACTGGTATATCAATACTTATGACATTGCAGCCAACACATCCCTATCTTGAAGATAATGCATACATTTCTTTACACCGTTCTTCTCCATAGCCTTCTATAATTTCTTTTGTAATTATCTTGAAATTCATTAAAAAAGTAATTAACGCCAAGTAGAAACACATTATACTGCGAAAATAATATTGTTTGAGCTACCACTCTTACAAACCCACATCCGCTACTTGCTTTTTCGCATCCTATCAAAATCTTTCGTCGTGAGTATTTTAAAAATTTCATTTATAACTCTCCAAGATACTCCTTAATAAAACTGCTCTTAATAGGAATCATTAACCGCGGCAGAATTCTTACACCCATTTTTGCATAGTCCGTGAAAAACAAAAACGGTTCACCCTCTTTTAATATCTTAGTATTGCGAACTATATCCTCGTTGGTCATAAATTCTGCGTAATCAATGGTGTACATAAAATCAAGGTCAAAGACCCGGCCTTCCACATCGATAGAAATCAGAATATTAATTTCAATCCTTCCCCCCTCGGCCTTATTCATCAATTCTTTACATCGTTCTTTACCATACCCCTCCAAGACTCTTCTCACAACACACTTCACAAACTCAACCCTATTTTCATTGTCGCTATTTATCTCATCTATCAAATCTACAATACACATTCGATTGTACTGTTTGTAGTATTTACTGAACAGACTTTCTTCATACTGCTTTAAACCGCAAAAAACAGTTTCCCTAAATTGGTAATATGTATTATAATATATAGTATCGTTGCCATATATCTGATATTCCACCTTAACACTATCCGAGGAACTGACCTCAACTGCATAACATAATGTTTGCGTGAAGACAATTACAAAAAATGTTGTAATAAGCCGTTTCATAAATTTATTATTTATATTCTATTCCAAACAAATCAAGTAATTCTATCCAATTATAATCAAAGTTCTCTATTCCCGGTTCTTGATACATACCGCTTGGAGAATAATACTTTTGAAATTCATCAAAATAAGATTCAATTACTGGGAGAAACTTATTCAAGTCCAGAACATTATTTTCGTCAAATACATCACCTATTAAATCAACATATCCACCATCGTCAGTAGTAGAAAGCCCATTAATATACTCATAGTTATCACTTTGCAAATTACGCTTAAAATTATACAAATCCTTAATAACGTGTTCTTGAAACTCCAAATTTGACTTACCCGAGCCGGTCATTCCCAAATAGTCTTGGGCTGCGTGGAAAACCTCTGAAATTAAGGTGTATTCGTCAACGTGTTTGCTATCAATTATAATACAATTGTTTTCAGCAGCATAAATCCCTTTTTTCTTCTTAAACTCCCCTTTACTATTTATCGTAAATAAATTATCTACAACTTCAATGTTTACACCTAACCGGTTTAGTATATCCAATGCTTTTGTGGGCAAACTCTTTTTCAGTTCGTCTACCTGTTCTGCATACTCGTTGGTTCGCAATTTCCCACGAATCTGTAAAGCCTTTTTTTGTGTCGATGAAACGTTATTTTTATTAATGTTTGTATTTGATTTACCATTAGCCCTACAAGTGAAATCTGAATAACCATTGTTTTTACTTAAATTCAAGCTGTCATTTTCTACTTTGTATGGTTTCAATCTGTCATTCCAAGTATCCAAACCTTGTAATTGGGGATTTGGGGCAAACGGATTTCTATTGGTACTCTGTTTATTATTTGCAAAAGCAAATGAATTCGTTGGCACACTTGCTGTGTCATTATCCGGCTCTTGATTTAAGGGGTCAGCATACTCATTCAAACGGTCGAAACGAGGAACGTTTTCTCTATTATCAAAACTTGACATCCACGACATTTGCTCGTTGTGTCCATCTTTAGATTTCTCGCTGTCGTTCGAAATGATAGCGGAACTTAAAGCGGAAGCAGCATTGTCATCGTAAAATTCAACTGATTGAGGCTTGTCATCATCAATTAGCACGTATTTTGTTCCGTCAACCGTGCCTAATGTTTTTGGAAAAAATGACATCAGAGCACGCTTTTTTTGTTGTTCCTTCTCAATTTCCTGTTTATTTCCACGGAAATATTCCTGATACTTGTTCTGCATAATAAAAAGATGTTTGATTTATTATCACAAAACTATGTACAGTAACGTAGTCGAGGGTTGCTTGATTGCCACATTTTTATTGCCGCTGAAATTTTATACCGCTAATATAGTAAATCAAAGAGGCCTTGTCAATAGCTACTGAGTAGAATTTTATTCTATGACATAAATTTATCGTTCGAAATCAACACACGCGAGTACAACGGCCGTTGGTACAACGATATCCGTGCTTGGAGAGTGGAGAGAGGCGCAGCCCCTGCACCGGCAGATGTTCCGGTTATCGACGCGCCCAAAGTAGAGGTGCCCGACTTCAGCAAGACAGCCAACGACCCCGACGACCTGCCGTTCTAAAAGCAAAACTTATAAATTTATTTTACCACAGAGATTAAAATCATACGATATGTTTAAAAACAATGATGGCAACCCTTTTTCTTTGAGTTGCCATCATTGTAGTGGTTGTATAATACGGAAATCTGCTTTTTAGTTATTTCAAATCAAGAGTTCATACTCAACAGGAACTCATCATTATCCTTCGTCGCTTCGAGTTTGTCCTTGAGGAACTCCATCGCCTCGATGGGAGTCATATCCGACAGATACTTGCGCAGAATCCACATACGGTTGAGTGTCTGGCGGTCGTGCAGCAGGTCGTCGCGACGGGTAGACGATGCGATGATGTTCACAGCCGGGAATATACGCTTGTTGGCAAGCGAGCGGTCGAGCTGAAGCTCCATATTACCGGTACCCTTGAACTCCTCGAAGATAACCTCGTCCATCTTTGAGCCGGTATCGATGAGCGCGGTTGCGATGATAGTCAACGAACCGCCGTTCTCAATGTTGCGCGCAGCACCGAAGAAGCGCTTGGGCTTGTGCAACGCATTCGCGTCGACACCACCCGAGAGCACCTTGCCCGATGCCGGAGATACAGTGTTATATGCGCGCGCAAGGCGTGTGATAGAGTCAAGAAAAATTACCACATCGTGACCGCTCTCCACCATTCTCTTTGCACGCTCAAGGACAATGCCGGCAATCTTCACGTGACGCTCGGCCGGCTCGTCGAATGTAGAAGCGATAACCTCGGCATTTACCGAACGTGCCATATCGGTAACCTCCTCGGGGCGCTCATCGATGAGCAGCATAATCATATATGCCTCGGGGTGGTTGGCTGCTATGGCATTGGCAATATCCTTCAAAAGCATTGTCTTACCGGTCTTGGGCTGTGCCACGATGAGACCACGCTGTCCCTTGCCTATGGGCGAGAAGAGGTCTACAACACGAGCCGAGAGGTTGTCGTTGCTGCCTGAACAGAGTGTAAATTTCTCATCCGGGAACAGCGGTGTGAGGTTCTCGAACGACACGCGGTCACGAACCAGCTCGGGCGAAAGGCCGTTGATGCTGTTCACCTTGACAAGCGGGAAATATTTCTCGCCAGCTGATGCCGGGCGTATTATACCCTCGACGACATCACCTGTCTTGAGGCCATAGAGCCTTATCTGTGACTGCGAAACATATACGTCGTCGGGGGATGCAAGGTAGTTGTAGTCGGATGAGCGCAGGAAGCCATAGTTATCGGGCATTATCTCAAGCACGCCCTCAACCCTGAGCACATCGGCAAAGTCGTACTGCTTTGGTGCAGCAGGACGCTCCTCGGCCTGTGGTTTATCACTGTTCTGATGACGTTTCCTGTCGTTCTTCCTGTTATCCTTGTTACCCTTCACAAACCTGTCGACAAGCTCAACAGGCAACTCCTTGGAGTCGACAGGCAGGTTCTCTATTGCAACAAAAGCCTCGCCTTCCTCGGCAGCAGCTGCCTCAACAGCAACCTCTTCGGCCACAACCGACTGCTCAACGGGCTGCTCTGCAGCCTTGTTCTTAGGCTTGCGGCCGCGTTTCTTCGGTGCCGGCTCGCTGCTTTCGGCAAGTGCCTCAACAGGTTCGGGAGCAGCCACAGGAGCCTCTGCCTGAACATTCTCGACTGGAGCTGCAGACTCACTCTTCGGCTTGCGGCCACGCTTCTTGGGCTTTGGAGCCTCTTCGGCAACCGGAGCCGCCACAACAGCCTCAACAACCGGTGCAACAACCTCCTCTATAACCGGTACAGCAACCTGTTTCTCGGGAGCTTTAGCCTCGGGTTTCTGCTTTTTGGGCTCATCCTTCTCAACCTTAACCGCCTTGTCGCCACTGGCTGTGTACACCTTGCTCGGGGCATCGCTATGTATGCGGTTACGACGGTGCTCACGACGGTTCATCCTGTTCTCCTCTTTAACTACAGCAGGAGCACCGCTCTTGCTGTTCTGCATTGCCTGACCGTCAAGGATACGGTAGATAAGCGAATCCCTGTCGAGCGATTTAATGCCTTTAATCCCTAATTCCTGAGCAATGGACTGCAAATCGGCAATTTCCTTGCTCCTCAACTGTTCAATATGATACATAGATAAGTGATGATACTTTACCCCGAAAAACGGGAAAGCTCATTAATTTGAAAATCTGAAAAAGAAAATTTATTGATTGATAGCACAAGGCATACCACGCCTTGCATTAATTACAATGCAAAGATATACATTTTGTTTAAAACCCACCCCATATTTTACAAATTTTTAGAAATTGTCAAAGAATTTCTTACTACAAATGGGCATTAATGATACCTCAAAGGCCTTTAATCGACCCACAAATGATTATTTGAAGAGTTCATCGAGCTTCTTTGCGGCCTCTTCTACACTCTTGGGACGCGAAAGGATTGTTCCACGGTTGTTGATGATTACTGCCGCCGGCAACTCTGTTACACCATAGGCCGCAGCAACCTCGGCACTGCCACCCGAAGGATTGCAGAGCTGCGGCCATATTAGAGCAAGCTCATCGACAGTAGCCTGACATTCAGCGACACTGTCGTCGAGCGACACACCCACAACCTGCAACCCCTGCTTACTGTATTTGTCATAGAGTTCTGCATAACGCAGAAGCGCACCCCTTGCATCATCCATCCACCCGGCCCAAAAGAGTACAAGAGTATATTTATTAGAGAAGACCTCGCCCGACAGCAACATTGTACCACCATTTATGTTGTTGAGTTCGAAGTTCTGGAACCTCTTGCCCACAGCTGTAGCCTCAAGGTTTTTCAAGGCATCGTCGGCATATTTCTTTGCCATTGCTGCATCTTTCGCACTCTGGTCCACTCTCGATTTCATAATATCATACAGCTTGTCGCGATACTCAAGCGGCACCTTATCGAACAGCGGCTGAAGCCTTGATGCGGTAGCAACACCCACCGACTGCACAAGATAGAAATAGCCTACCGGAGTTCCGATATTCTCCTTTATCTCCTTCAACACGTATGCATCGAATATATCATTGGCCATTGTCACAAGTTCCTTGATGCTGTCGAGCATAGACTCCTCAACAGCAAGCTCCCCAAGTATTTCGGGTGTTGCCATCTTGCGCAGGTTGACAATCTTCACCTTCTCGCTCATAAAGCGGCTCAAGCGGTCATTTGCCGGTGTTCCGGCGACAAACGCATCGCCTGTGAAATCCACATCCACTACGCCCGGCTCCACAACCACATAACCGCCATCGATAACCTGTTGCGATGAGATAAAACGCACGTCGACGGTACTGTCCGGAATTACAAAACTGAAATGCCCGCCTTTGACAACTGCCGAATCGACAGGCGACAATATATCATCGACAGGAGTCATATAAAGCATTGTCCCGTCGGGAGCAGAAGCATAGCGGCCGTTTATCGTGCATACAGCAACGGATGTATCCTTTTTATTCCCGGAACAAGAGAAGAGAGCGCATACAAGCAAAAGAAGAAAAGGTATCTTTTTCATAATATCGGAGCTTTTTCTATTCAAACCAATCAAGTATACAGGGCAATTGCAATACAGAGAAAGGATAACTGTTTCTTATATTGTTGCATTTACATCATTGATATATTGCAGAACCTCTTCGCGGCCAAGACCATTGTCGGACGATGTTATGAACACCGGCGGCAGTTCCTCCCACTCCTCGAGCAGACGGGTCTTGTATGCAGCCACATTGCTTGCAAGAGTTGTCTTTGTCACTTTATCGGCTTTGGTAAAGATTATCGAGAACGGCACGCCGTTCTCGCCGAGCCATTGGAAGAATTCCAGGTCTATCTTCTGCGGCTCGTGACGGCAGTCGATGAGCACGAACAGCAGGGTCATCTGCTCACGCCCCAACACATAGCTCGATATTATCTGTTCGAGCTGCTGGTTCTGCGACTTGCTGCGCTTGGCATATCCATAGCCCGGCAGGTCGACAAGATACCACTCGCCATTGATGAGATAATGGTTTATAAGGAGTGTCTTGCCCGGAGTTGCCGATGTCATAGCAAGTTTTTTCTGGTTCGTTAGCATATTTATAAGGCTCGACTTGCCCACATTGGAGCGCCCGATGAAAGCATACTCTGGCTTGCCATCCTGGGGGCACTTTCTTATATCGGTGTTGCTTATTACAAAGCGTGCACTCTTTACAAGCGGTGTACTCATCTTTTCTGACAGTTTTTCGAGTGCGAAGATACAACGATATTCAAAAAAAAACAAGCACTCCCTTCCATTGCAGGCAGAAAGGAGTGCCATATAAATTAGAATATTATATCAACGTGTTATCTTCACGCCGATAAAATAGGTTCGCGGTTGCGTTGGGCCATAGAAATATCCCGAGTCGCGGAACTCGCCCTTGTCGAGGTCGCGCTGGAAACTGTTGAAGATATTCTGCACGCCGGCGTTGAGCTGGAGATTAATATGGTCGTGCAAGATAAATGTGTAGCCCGCCTTGAAGTTTACGTCAAAGAAATCAGGGGTAGTTTCCATACGGTCGGCATCGATGTAACCTGCATAGTGAGGCACAATCATAGAGCCTGTATATGTCCCGGAAAGGGAGAGGTCGAGATTCTTCACAGGCGACGACATTATTGTCAAGTAGCCATAGTAATCGGGGGTACGCATCATACGCTTTGTTGTCAGCTCCTCGCCATTCACCTCTGTCCACACCTCTGCCTGCTTGTAGAGGCTGCGCTGTGCCGTGAAGCCGAGCTGGAAGGATATCTCCTTGCCGTGGGCAATCTTTGCATCGATGTTCGCGCCATACACTCGTGCTCCTGCACCGTTGCGACGCTCCTTTATGGCGTGACCGTCGGCATTCACACCCACATCCTCGAGCACAAAGACGTTGTTCAGGTCGGTGTAAAAGCCCTCGACGAGCACGTTTGCCTGCCAGTGACCGAAACGTGTTGTCCAGTCGACCGAACCGCTGAAACTGTTCGAGCGCTCCTCCTTAAGATTATCGGCAAGCTCAATCTGCACACCCTCACCGCCGACAGCCGTAACGTGCAAATCCTCGTCATATGCTTGCGGAGCACGGAAACCGGTCGAGTAGGTCAATCGCGCCTGCAAATCACTGAAAGGCTTATACAGAAGATTTACGCGTGGACTGAAGATAGGCTTGTCTATAAGGTTATGCTTGTCCATTCGTAATCCTGCAAGAATAGAGAAATAGCGCATATTCCACTCGTTCTGCACAAAGGCACTACCAATGCGCACATCCTGACGCATATCGCGGTTGTAACCAGTCATAACATCGTGCAGCCTGTTCTCCTGGTATTCGATACCGGCCATAAATGTCGCAGGGGAGAAGAAGCACTTGGTTATCTGCCAGGTATATGTGGCACCGGCAACCCAAGTGAGGTCATTGGTCTTGCCATAGGCATTAGGGTCGCGCTGCGCACCATAGTAGCTGTTGCGGTCGGTGTGCTGCACCGATGCGAAGACTGACAGTTTGTGCTTGTATCCGCGCCAACCTTGGTCGTACGAGATGCCACCGCTGTTTATCACGTGCTTGGTCTGTTCGGTGATATCACTCTCGTGCGGCTCGAAATCGAAACGGTTACCGCCACGACGCAGCTCATTGGTAGTATGATACTCAAGACTCAGGCGGCCGTTATGCACAGGACGGTAATATGTACGCAGACCGAAGGTGTTGAGGTTTATCTTTCCCAACTCCGAGAAGCCGTCGCCATCGTGGTCGTATGGATTACGGTTACGGTAATTCGCATATACTGCAATGCCATACATATTATCGGGCGAGACAAGCGATGCATTCGCACCCACGCTCTGCTCCCACGATGTGCCGCCATAACCGGCGAAATTGCTTGTCAGGGAGAATGAGTTGCTCACCGGGTCCTTGGTAATGATGTTCACCGTTCCACCGACAGCATTGGCGCCGAACAGTGCCGAACCACCGCCACGTACCACCTCGACACGCTCAATCATATTAACAGGTATCTGTTCCAGACCATAGACACCGCTCAAGGCGCTCACGATGGGGCGGCTGTTGATGAGCACCTGTGAATAGGGACCCTCAAGGCCGTTTATGCGCACCTGTGGAAAGCCGCAGTTCTGACAGTTGTTCTCCACACGCAAGCCTGTTACATAGTTGAGGCTCTTTGCAAGGTCTACCGAGTTCACTGCCTCAAAAAGCGGCAACGCTGCTACCGATACAACTACAGGAGCATCCTTGCGACTTATTTCGTTGCGGTTGGCCGACACTACGACCTCGTCTATCATAAAATTATCGGCCTTAAGCTTGAAGTGCACCACAGCCGTATAATCCCTGTTCACCACAACCTCTTTTGTCATTGTCTCGTAGCCCATAGCCGTCACACGCAGATTGTATGTACCCGGAGTAAGGTTACTGAACACGAACTGACCCTCTTCATTACTTGTCGTGCCCTCGCCGGTCTCAACGATAAGCACCGCTGCAAAGGCAATGTTCTCCTCGGTACCATCCTCTATTATGTGCCCGGAGATTTTGTTACCCTCTTTTATATTGGATTCATTGACGGCATACATAGCCAACGTAAAGAAAGAGGCCAGAAAAAATAGTAAAATTCGTCTCATATAATGTTTTCTTTATTTCCGGCGCAAAATTATAAGAAATCTACCGGTGAATAAATAGCAACAAATTGTTAAAACACAGGAAAAGCACTATACATTTTTGTTAAAGAGCCATATTTTTTAACCTATTGCGGTACCTATTTACATAAAATGATACAAAATGTCTGCAAATGTTTGGAAACATAAACCATAAATGATATTTTTGCGCAAAATCATTACCTAAACGACATAAAAATGAAAAGAACTACTACATTTTTACTCTCTCTACTATTGCTGTCAACGACAGTTTTCGCAGGCCCCATCGACCCCGAAAAGGCCTTTGAGATAGCAAACGATGTTTGGAACAGCACAACCGGCACAGCAAAGACAACCCTTAAACAGGTTCCACGTGCCAGAATGGCAAAGGCAGGCAGCCGCATCAAGGCCGACAAGAAGAACCCCGGATTTTACGTGTTCGCACCGGAAAATGAGCAAGGATTTATTATTATTTCTGGCGACGATGCACTGACACCCGTCATCGGCTACTCTACAAGCGGCACGGCCGGCGAGATGCCTACAGCGCTGTGCGACCTGCTCAATGTGTACGATATGTATGTCGATGATGTACGCAACGGCATCGTTGAACCTGTACAGTGCACAGCAGCACCGACAGGTGTAGATATTGAACCGTTGCTCACCACAACCTGGAACCAGAACGCGCCATACAATAATATGTGCCCCATCATAAACGGCACACCGGCACCTACCGGCTGTACAGCTACAGCTATGGCACAGGTTATGAAATTCCACAACTGGCCCGAAAAGCCATCCAAGAACATAACCTGGTACAACAATATAACCCAAAAGGAGGAAATCGTTAACACAACAAGCCATAAATATAATTGGACAAGTATGCTCGACAGCTATTCCGGCGGATACACCGCAACTGAATCGGATGCTGTTGCATTGCTGATGTCCGATGTCGGCAAGGCTATACAAAGCAACTACGCACTCTCAGGTACAGGAAGTACATCTATAGATGCAGCGCAGGCGCTGGTAAACATATTCAAATACTCACCCGACATAGTCGTTGCCAACAGAAGAGAATACAGCGACGAGGAGTACATTGCACTTATTATGGACAACCTCAACGCCCGCCAACCTCTTGTGTATGCCGGTTACGGACAGAATTTCAGTTCGGGACATGCCTTCGTTTGCGACGGCATCAACGCAAGCGGATATCTGCACATCAACTGGGGATGGGGAGGAGCATATGACGGTTATTTCGATATAACATCAATGGCTCCCGGCGGTGCAGGCATCGGCGGCGGTGAAGACCGCTACAATGTTGGGCAGTCTATCATTGCCAACATACGTCCGCGCACCAATGATGAGGCAGATGCCAACGGAGCACCAACAATATGGTCGCAGCTTATACTCGACCCCGATACCGACCCAGACAAAGGCGAGGATTACCGGATAATAGACGAGTACAATGGTACATTCAAGAACAACACTGCGAACATACGTGTTGCATTTGCACTTATAAACCTGTCACACTCTGCATCGAATATGCAGCTTGCAATGATGTTTGAGAAAGATGGCGAAATATATTCCGGTGCAACGCTCAACAGCAGCGACGACTTGATAGAACTTGGAATAAACGAGCAGACCGACGGCTATTATATCATCGGAATGGAAATAAACAATAACCCTGATGGCGATTTCTATCTCGAAGAGGGGACATATAAAGTAAGGTTCTACTATTCGGATGGCAGCGAAGATGGGGATTTTGTTCTGATACGCGGTAACGAGAACGACCTTACGCTCGAGGTGACAGCGACAAGCGTAAAGCTGTGCAAGTCGCTGCCGGACATCAAGGTAAACAGCCTCATTTACCACAAAACCCCATCAATGAAGGGCGACCCGATATCATTTGATGCTACATTCGAAAACCAGAACACAAGCAATTCGCTTGTTCTTATTGCACCTGTATTGAACCGTATGGTTTCGGAGAATGAGTACAAGAGCGACACGCTTTTCAACGCGACAGCTATGGTCGAGATTTATGACAACCAGGAAATTATTGCCACGTTCAAGACAGGCAGTATCTTCCCCGAGGATGGCCGATATTATATAACTTTCATCTGCAATGCGCTCAACTACTATTTGGAAAAGGATATGGAAATCGATCGCAATGCCATCATCCCCATCGATGGCAGAAGCCAGGAAGTTACCATCAGCCCACTGCCCGACGGAGTCGTTCTATCAGCCACAGCCCTCAATGCTACTGCAATAACATATGGCGAGAAGATGAACATCACCGGCACAGTGACGAATATCTCGACATCGGACAACTCCTTCACCGGCAGAATCGGTATTTTTGCAAAGGAAAACTCAACAGGCAAGAACTATATACTGGCAACACAACACGTCGAAGAGCTTGCAAAAGATGACAAAGTGGATATATCGTACAACTTGCCCGACTATTTGCCGGTTATGCAACCCGGCAGCTACACAATATCGCTCTATCAGCTTGATGAAGAAGGATGGAAAGCAATGAGACAGTCGGCAGCTACCTGCATAATTGATATAGCAGCGACAAACAAAACCATACCTTATATCAAGGAGATAATGGATATAAACGGTGGCGATGATGTTGTAGTCCAGGGAGAATCATTCAATGTAGAGGCACAGATAGGCTGCCTGAATGGTGACCTCGAAGGATATGCCCGCGTGAATATTCCTTATGGACTCAGCTATCATGTACGAAGCGAGTATGTACCATTCTCTGTAAAGAAAGACGGAACAGCAAATGTTACATTCGTTTGCAGCAGCAAGGCTACCACACCGCTCGGAAAATACAGATTAGCAATTACATATTACGACAGCAACAAGAAGAAACTTGGCGATATGTCGAACAACACGTTCGCATATAGCGGCAACGGATATTTCTGGATAGGAGATGCAACTGCCATTGACAAGGTTGAAAGCACCGGCAATGCCACAATATCAAGCGGCAACGGATACATTATGATAACGGATGCCGGCAACGCCAAGGTTACAATCTACAGCGCCGACGGACGCGAGGTATACAATGGCTATGACACGACAATAGCAACTGGCAAAGGACTATACATTGTTACCGTGCAGAGCATCGACGGAGAAATCTCCACAGTCAAACTGTTGGTAAAGTGATACACAGATACCATACTATGAAAACGGACAGGTTAATAACCTGTCCGTTTTCATAGTATTATACCATTTTATCTGTCAAAAAATTGTTTTGTATGGAACGAAAAGCTAATTTCGCGTACAACATCAATTCAAAACAATGAACAGGACAATAATTACGGCAATAATAGCCATTGCAACCATCGCAGGAAGTGTAACCGACAGCAATGCCGGGACAATATCAAAGTGCAAGAGAAAGAAGGTTACGACCTATTTCAATAATGTTCTCATAGGTGAGGATATTGCTTTCAAAGGCAACCGTAAGATAAGACCCAAGGAAATCGAGGAGACACGTAATGCAGTT
The DNA here is from genome assembly GCA_937896105.1 of uncultured Bacteroidales bacterium. Next base: position 1,126 of record CALBKR010000111.1, on the reverse strand, counting down.
TGGCAATGTTGGCGTAATGCTGTTCTTGCCAACGAAGATGAACAACTTGACGAACCGTTCGCCACAACCGAACCACGCGACACTGGCTATTGGAAACTGCCCGAGAACCTCGAGGAGAATGCCTTAATGCCATACTATTTCATAAAGAAGGGCGAGAAACCCGACAATGGCTACCCATTATTCCTTTATATGCACGGCTCTGGCGACAAAAAGCACGAGTGGGAGGCCGGATTCCGCCTTTGCAGCAGTTATGATGATGCTCCATCATTGCATTTCATTCCACAGATACCTAACGGGTATGGCGAACTCTACCGCTGGGCAATACAAAGCAAACAGTGGGCTTGGGAGAAACTGCTGCGCCTTGCATTCCTTAACGAGAATATCGATGCAAACAGAATATATTTCTATGGCATTTCAGAGGGAGGATACGGCAGCCAGCGCCTGGCATCGTTCTATGCCGACTACCTTGCCGGAGCTGGTCCTATGGCTGGTGGCGAACCGCTGAAGAATGCACCAATGGAGAACCTTGCCAACATTGCCTTTTCGTTGCGTACAGGCGAACTTGACTACGGCTTCGCGCGCAACGCAATGACATACAACGCAGCCATCACCATTGACAGCCTGTCGAAGAAGCATCAGGGATTATACAAGCATTTTATTGAGCTTGTACCCGGAATGGGACACAGCATAAACTACGAAACAACCACTCCCTGGCTGAAGAAACATACCCGTAACGCACACCCCACATATTTCTACTGGGAGGATTATGATATGTACGGTCGCCACCGCACCGGCTTCTACAACATAAAGGTTAACGAGACATCGCGCAACAACGACGAAGAGCGCAGCTGCTACGAGATGAGCATCTCGGGCAACAGCATCGACCTTACTGTGCAGAATGTCACATACACCACTACACAGCTCATATACAACATACCTATGTTCTTCTCCAAAAGTTACACCCCTGCCACAAAAGGCAATGTCACTATATACTTGAGCGAAAGGCTTTTCGACTTTTCGCAACCCATTACGGTGACGGTCAACGGAAAGGTGGTGTTCAGCGACAAGGTCTCTCCGACGCTGAAGGCAATGGCAGAGAGCTGTGCACAGTTCTACGACCCGGAGC
>CALBKR010000110.1 GCA_937896105.1 uncultured Bacteroidales bacterium | reverse complement strand
ATGGTCTCTGTCGTGGGTGACCTGGAACTTCCCGAAGATGAGGATAAATCGGGCTTCGAAGCCGACCTTGACGTTACGGTTAAGGGTCTCTTCGACATCAAACTATCAGGCGGTTATTATAAGGTCAAGAAGACCGAGGAAGAGCTCAAGCTCGATGACCCCGAGGATGTGAACGATGAGTATTATCACGCAGGATACTTTCTTGCGAAGCAGGCTTTGGAGTAGGCTTGCCGCTGGGTCCTGTATCGCTCAAGGAAATTTCAGGCGGTCTCTTCATAAACTACTCGGTCGGGATATCCGATGTAGAGGGTAGTGATGATATGGTAGATGCCATTGAAAAGAGCGTCAAACCGAAATACAAATCCTACGGCGGAATGTTCGGTGTCGGGCTTGCAGTGGGTGATGACAATTTCATCAACGGAAAGGCAGCGCTTCTGCTTATGGTAGATATCCAGAAGGACGGAATACGCGTTCCGGGTGTGATTCTGCAGGGCGAGGTTCATGCGCTTTGTGCTTCGGCCGACGCCGAGAGCGGTCTCATAAACAGCAAGGTGACTATCCTTTACGAGGATACCACAACGCCCGATATCACCGAAGAGGAGAAGGCCGCAATGAGTGCGTCCGAACTTAGGGAGAAGGTCGCCGCGAAGGACAAGGAACACAAGCTGTTCCGTCTATCGGTAACGGTAGATAGCGACATAGCTGCAATGTACAAGAAGTTTACTGGTGAAGAGTACCAGGTAAAGGCTCCGGTTTCCGACCTTCAGGCTCTTGACCAGAAGAGTGCCGACAGCGAAAACCAGGGCGAGCAGAAGAATGAAAGTTCTTCATCGGGCAAACTCGAAAGCAAGGGTTATGTGAAGTCCGGCTGCGGTGCTTCAATAAATATGGAACTTGAGATACGCAACTATCCTTCGCTAAATAAGACCTACTGGCATCTTTATGTTGGCGAGCCCGAAGAGAGCAAGCGCTGCCGTGTAACCTTCATCGACTTTGAGGTGGGCAGGAATTCGCCTGTGGGCTTGTGGGCAAAGGTATATGCCAATATGTACCTCTGTATAGGTAACGAGCTCCCGGGCAACGGTCAGTTGCCGCCAATTCCCGACAAGGTGCAGGAGGCATTGGGTATGAAGGGTGCCGACGGCAAGGTAGATGCAAGCAAGAAGACAAAGCTTGACGCTGCGCGTGAACAGACGCTGAAGGGCGGTCCGGCGGGCGACATCAACGGTGGTATAATGGTTGGTGCGGCTCTTGGTGCCGAGATTGGCTGTAACGCAGTGTTCTGCTATGCCAATGTAGAGGGTATGCTTGGCTTCGACCTTATTCTCAAGCAGTATAAGGAGGGTGTCAGATGTACCGATGGTTCGCGTGCCGGAGGAAAGAACGGTTTCTACGCTACCGGCCAGATATATGCAATGCTCAAGGGCGAACTCGGTCTTATGCTCGACCTTTGGATATTCAAGGGCAAGGTACCTTTGGTAGATATGACAATAGGTGCCCTGTTGCAGGGTGGTTTCCCGAACCCTACCTGGGTTTATGGCCGTATGCGTGCCAAGGGTTCAGTGCTTGGAGGTCTTATCAAGTTCAACTCTACAATCGAGATGAAGGCCGGTAAGGTCTGCGTACCCGAAATGGGCAATCCGCTCGATGATATAAAGATATTCGGTGATGTGCAACCGGGCGACGAGGATATCGAGAAGGGCTGGAGCGACAAATCCTTGGCTTCTTGCTACGGAAAGTCTACCTTCACTACCAATATGAAGATAGGCAAGGTGCTTGCGCTTGTAGATGAGGCTGCCACAATGGAGGAAAACGGAATGGACGGCGACGGTGGCAACGTAACACGTATGTATGTCTTCCATCTCGACGATAGTTTCGAGATGAAGGAGTATGACGAGAGTGACCCCACCGATGATGAGCGCAGCGCATATACAACACATATAACACACAGCAACCCCACATTCGACAGGGAGAATTACGAACTGAAGACCGGTTCTCTGAAACCCAATACCCTCTATCGTATAAAATTACGCGGTACCTGTAAGGAGATAGTAGATGGCAGGGAGGTTGACCCAATCTACAAGGATTCGCTCTCGGGTTACAAAGAGGTGAATCGTCCGTTTGCCGACGAGCGTTATGTATATTTCCGCACCGGAAAGCTCAGCGACAATATCAACGACGAGGTGGTCGGTTATCTGCCGAATATCACACCGTTCACACAGTCGCTCGACGATGCAACACAGCCTTCGTTTATGGAGGCACACGTGCGTGACGACTACTGGCACAACCCCGATTACGAGTTTGTGGCAAACATCAAGGAGTATGATGAGGCTACCGGCCGATACCTTCTGCCCGATGCCCGTGGCGGTCTGCGCAAGGGACAGGTATCCAAATACGAGAACCTGCCTGTCATAGAGATTGTGGAGCAGGGTATCGACGAGGATGGCAACGAATTCAAGTATGCTACCGTTACAATAGACAAGCCCGTTCCCGGTGAATTCTTTGTGAAGGGCAAGAGATACCGCTTTGAGATTCAGCGCGTGAACCGTGCCCAGCTCGACAACTATATGGATATGATTGAGGAGAACTACAAGAGTATCATGGCCATGACCAAGGAGGATGTCGATGCTTATGAGCAACAGCTTGCCGAAATGGATGCAGCCATTGCCGAGGGCGATGCAAAGGCCGGTGACCAGCAGGTGAACCAGGCTATACGTGACCTCTACAACTACTATAAGGAGGTTGGGGAAATGTATGGCGAGAACGAGGCTGAACAGCGCATTAAGGAGTATAAGGAGGAACTCAAGTCCAATGCACAGGGCTTTGCCGAGGTGGTATATACACAGGATTACAAATACAACGGATACCGTAATTTCCAGGAGTTCGTGCAGAATGAGGAGTATCAGTGGTACACAACGCCACCGCTTGTCGACCAGTTCAGCGAGCCCAATTCAAAGAATACATCTGTGCTCTATTGCAAGGTGGATAAAGTTGAGTTGAGCGGAAGCAATACAAGGAGCAATAACCCCTATTATACACTCAACTACTGGCACTCGATAGCAGCCATTGCCTACGAGGATACCCCAAGCTACGACTTCTGCAAGAGAACGTGGAGGCAGAGTAACTTCGACGGCTCAAGGGGCGTAACCTTTGTGCCCGAATACGATTGGTTGCGCAATGGTAATGCCAACGGTGCATCAATGAGTTTCCAGGAGTATGAGAAGACATTCAGTCCTGCCTACTGTAAGCACTGGTTCTCATACGACGAAGGCGAGAGCCGTGTTCCGGGTCCAAGCCGTGTAATTATGAATATATGGGAGGCTATGGAGTCCGATGCGAATGTAGCCGAGAATTTCGAAAAAGAGATTAAGACGAAATATGAGTATTACGAGCATTTCAAGGACTTCAAGTTTACGGATGCTGCCGACAACGGCACAATGCTCAAGGGATATGTGAAACCTTACAATCAGGGTGGAAGCTATTATCCCCAGTACGCTATGATGCCTGTATGGCAGATAGGTCTTATCTATGCTGCCGACCATCCGGGCAAGTACGGTCTGAATAGCAAGAATTGCGGTCGTTCAGGAACAACAGCCTATAAGTATATGACGGGTGAATATTCGCTCTTCAAGGCAAGCTCGTTCCTCAACCGTATCCAAAGTATATCGGCCTATGTGCGTTTCTGCGACGGATACAACATTGCCACAGTGAGCGGCAAGGGCGGCAGCTACAATGCAAGCAACTATGGTATGCGTCCCTTGACAAGTTCAAAGCGCACAGTGCACATAAAATCCGATTTCAATGGCCGTGGTTATTACGATTATGGTCAGGATGTGGCTGTGTCGGCCGATGAGTATGTACACATTGCCGACCCGGTATTGCGTGACTATATCCTCAAGAGTTACGACACCAATAAGGATGGTCGTATGCACATCGACGAGATGAATGCAATAACTAACCTGAGCCTCGATTTCAGTGTCATCTATCTGCACGATGGCTATAAGTATATATATATACAGTCGCTCGATGCATTGAAGAATATGCCTAATCTGGAAACCCTCACCTTGTCCGATAACAGTGGCAGCGGGCACGACAAATTCAGGCAGAACAACAAGACATTGACCTTTGAGGGCAATCCCAAACTGAAGAAGGTTACTATGAGGCGCTGGTACGTGGAGACACTCGACTTCAAGTTCAACCCCAATCTCAAGACACTGCAAATAGATATGCGTGCGGCCGATAACACAACCGGCGACGGCTATGCAGCAGTAGGTTGGAACTCGGTAAAGCACAAGGGTGTGAAGAACCTCTATTTGGGCTCAAACGATGCACTGCGCACGCTCAGCGTGGTGGATTGCGACCTTGGCGAACTTGACCTCAGCAAGAACCCCAATATCGAGAGGCTCGACCTGCGCCTGAACCATCTTGCAACATTGGATATAAGTGCAGCCAATAAATTGCGTGAGGAGTACATAAAGGTAGGTTATCAGGTGCGCAGTGGTGCAAAACAGGCTATGCGCAACGTTATTACCAGCAATGTTACCACATTCAACATAAGTTCTGCTCTTGCAAGAATAAACGATATGAACTCTCCCAACTACTATGTGACATTTGAAACAAAGCGAAGAGAGGAGAATGTGACAACCGACGACCTCGACAAGAACCTGAATGCCCATTTGACATCACTTGCCAAAAAGGCGAAGATGAACTTCTATGATTGGGCGGCAAAGCAGGTTGCTCTCGATGCCGAAGGCTTGGATATAAAATCAATCAAATATCTCGATTATTTTATGCCGGCACTTACGTCTCTGAACGTGAATGACAATGCATTGAAGGAGCTCGACCTGAGCGGATTCCCGAAACTTGCAAAGGTTTATGCCAACAATAACAATATACGCAACATTGAGATAAACAGCAACAGCGATATCAAGGAACTCGAGGTGAACAACAACGAGCTCAGTGCATTGCCGTTGGATATTATGCCCAACCTTGTCTCTTTGAAGTGCGACAACAACAGCATAGAGACTCTCTATCCCAATGTCTGTCCCAAGCTCATTAAACTGCACTGTGCAGGCAACGGGCTTGCAGAACTTGTTATGGACAGGCTGACATCTCTGCAGGAACTTGTGTGCAGCGACAACAACTTCACACAGGGCAATCTTGTTATGCCTGCCAACCTCGGTCGCTTGCAGGTGTTTGAGGCCAAGAGAGCACTTGGCGATATTGCCGAGGTTGATTTGAAAGCGGCAACAGGAATAAAGAGAATAGATGGGTCGGGCAATGCATCGCTCAAGAGTCTGCTCTTCTCGGAGAATGCAACCTCATTGCAGTACCTCTATGCTGCCGATTGCGCTCTTAACTCAATAGGTCCCAAAGGCAGCCGATATTTCTATTTCCGTTGCAGTGGGGAAGGGGAGTCGCATTACCAGAATCTGCGCAGTCTGGTTGAGGTGAATATTGCACGTAACCCCGACATAATAGTATATGTTGCCTACAACACATCTGCGTTCCCCAACCTGCGATCTATCGACGTGAGCGGTTGCAATGTGATACATGCGAAACTGCTCGGCTCTTCAAACTGCAAGCTCACAAGGCTATGTGTGGGCGTTCCCCAGCGTTCTGCCGGTTCAAAGGTGGTTGTGTGGGCTGTAAATGACCGCAACTGGTTCAGCAGATGGCCTGAGTGGAGCGAGTACCCCGAAAACAAGCATACTACCTATATGGCTTATGGCAGAAGTGCCGGAAACCTCGAAAAATACGATGAGGATGAGAACACAGATGTAGAGGTTATCACAAACGACGACAGGAAACTGCGTGCGGCAATGGGTGAAACCTTCTATAAATATATGAAGGATAAACTGCGCCCCGACAGCCTGGGCTATCGTGCCCTGCACACTGCCGATGTGAAGAACCTCACATCGCTCGAGTGTGCTAATATGGAGGTTGTAAGCCTCGGCGGTATGCTTGAATTTATGCCTAATGTCAAGGATATCGATGCTACGGGTAACGAAATGAAGGAGGTGAGCATTCCTCTCAAGGGATTAAACAGCCTTAACCTCTCGAATAACCCGTTGCTCGAGACTCTACGGAATGATTATGGCGGTTGTGCAAAGAGGATAGACCTGTCGCACTCGTACATCGATGATGGCATACTGAACGCTGCACGTGGCGCGGCGGTAGGCGGCGATTTGATTGTGAACGGCGATTTAGGCGCCGAGGCGTTGATCGTTTTCACGGATGAAAAATCTTCTCCGGCCTCATTGACGATGCTCAGCACCAACCGTTCGCTCTACTTGCATAGCTGTTATATTCCCGAGATTAAGTTCAGCGGTAAGTCTTTGACATTTGGATCAAGCGGCAAACATACCTGCAAGACGGAGAAACTGCTGCTTATGAACGAGGAAAAGCCTGTTGAACTTGTCTTCCAAACTGTGGATATGCCGCTCTTGTGGATAAACAAGTGGATTGACGATAACCCCAACCGCAAGTTCACAATGAGGGTGCATACAGGCAAAGAGGAGGTTGACCAGAAACTGAACAGCATGCTCTCGTTCATAAACTCCACCACTATGACAGGCTCGGTGGGCAAGTTGAGCAGCGAGATGAAGCAGATGGCAAATAATATCCTATTGCCATATGCATATTCGGGCGAGGTGTCCAAGGGAGCACGTTTCGACGAGGTGCTCGACGAGTTCGGCCTGCACGAGACACGTACCACCGACGACCTGAGAATGGGCCGTGCTATGGGCTACCGCTTGTATGAGTCGCTCAAGAGCAAGTATGCCCCCGGCAAGGAGTATCTGCACGTGGAGGATGTGAAGAGCATTACAACACTCGACTGTGCAGGCATGAACGTGCCCGATATATTGACAGTGCTCAGCTATATGCCGTCGGTAACAAGGGTCAATGCATCGGAGAACAGTATAAGAAAGTTCATTGTACCTGCAAGGGGTATATACGATTTGTCGAACGGTCAGGTTTCTCTCGAGAAACTGGAATTTGCACGCAAGGCAATAAGCCTCGACCTCACAAATACCGTCATCAACCGCGAGGTATTTGCAGAGGCAATAAAGAATGTGACCACCAATCTCAAGGTAACTCACACGGGCGAAGTTCTTTCGATAAACGATTCTTCGAACAAGTTGGGCGAGCTAATGATTCTTGCGAGCCTCAATATATACAGTTGCAAGATACAGACATTGAACTACCGTGGCAAGTTCCTGAATCTGCGTGGCGATTTGGATAATATTTCAATATCTAATCTTCGTTTGAATACTGCCACAAACACCAATATAAGCTTTACATCGGCCGATGTGGCATTGAACTTCATTGCAAATTGGTCGCAGAACAATCCCGTGGATACCAAGTTCAATATTATTCTGCTCGGCGGTAGCGTATCGGCCTGCACCAGTGCACTTGAAGCCTTCAATGAAGAGGCTGCGGCCGGTCGTGGCTTTACCGAGGCAAACAAGAAACTTGCCATCGATGCCATAGTGGATTGTGCCAACAAGGGCTATGTTGCAAAGGGCGGCAAGTACGACAGTATGCTCGACGAACTGGGCCTTGCTCCCAAAGCAAAACCCTGGGCTGTGAAGTTGAACAGCGCCGGTGCGAACGTACTGAATGTTATCACGGCTATGCGCAGCCATTGCGGCTATGGTTTGCTCGAAGCAAAGAGATACTGCGACAATGCTCCCACTGTTGTTGGAACATTCGACACACAGGAGGAGGCTGCGGCGCTCAAGCGCGACATTGAAAATGTCGGTGGTCTTGCAGTGGTGCTGCACAATGGTGTGCAGGTGGCAGAGCCCGCCAAGAGGAAGGCTGAGGCTGCCGACTGCGACGTTGTTCTCACAAGTACGGGAGCAAACAAGATAAGTGTGATTAGGGCTTTGCAATCCGTTTGCGGTATCACTCTGGTACAGGCAAACACTCTTGTAAAAACACTCCCTGTTGTCATTGCAACAGGCAAGACAAAGTCCGAGGCGCAGGCTATAAAGAGTGAGATAGAGGGTGCGGGCGGTAGCGTGAATATAAGTTCACAAAAGAGCGAATTCGATGTGGTGCTCACAAATGCGGGTGCCAATAGGATTGCCATGATAAAGGCCCTGAAGGCTGCCTGCGGCATTGGCACATTAGATGCCAACAACCTTACCAAGAACCTTCCTGCGGTTGTGGCAACGGGTGTGAGCAACAGCGAGGCCGAGGCTATAAAGAGCGCCATAGAGGAGGCGGGCGGAACTGTAAGTATAGAGTAGTATAATGAATTGATGAAACAACGATAAGATATGAGAGTATATTCAGGAATAAGGAGATTGATGGTTGCAGCAGTTGTGCTTGCAGGCACAACTGCGCAAGCTGTGCAGGATGGTGTAGGCTTTTTTGATAGTATTGCCGGGCTTTCTGTTCCGGCCGATACCATTGAGGTGAACCAAGCCGATTTGGAGAAGATGAGCCAGAAGGAGTATGAACAGTTTCTGCTCACACAGCCTATCGATACTACCCGAAGCGATACCACGACGGTGGCATTTTCGGTGCAAGTGCTTGCCCGGGCAAAGGGAGACAGGGTGTTGCTTCGTTGGGCTCCCGATGAGTTTGCCCCCTGGTATCTTGCGAACAAGTATGGCTATAATATTCTGCGTACAGACAAGAAAGGTGTAGTGGATACCTTGTATAAGGCCTTGAGGCCCTATTCAATCGAGATGTTGAAGGAGCGCTTTGAGCCAACAGACTCGCTTGCCGGTGCTGCTGCGCAGATGCTCTATGGAAAGGGCACCGAACTCAATATGGCCATTGGCACTGATGGCGCCGAGGGTATAATGCAGGTGTATGAGGAGCAGCAGACACGTTTCGCCTATGCTATGCTCCTTGCCGAGGTGCGCCCCGACCTTGCCGAGGCTATGGCACTGATGTATGTGGATGAGACCGCGGAGAAGAATGCCGAATACCAGTACACCATAACTACGAATATCCCCAAGGAGGTGCTGAATATGATATATCAGCCGGTGTATGTGAAGAATGTAAAGGAAAAGCCTTCGAAATATGACCCGGTGATAACCGACTCGATGGGTGTCGACGGCCGTTCTATCCGTCTATTCTGGTCAAGGACGCCGCAGTTCAGCACTTACGACATTGAGCGCCAAGGCGAGAATGGTGAGTGGATAAAGCTCAATGAGCGCCGCTTTATGACACTTTTTACACAAGAGGATGAGTCTACGGTGCAGAACATATTCGAGGATATCGACCTTGAGCCGGGCACCTACAGATACCGCATCTGCGGATACGATACATTCGGCGAGAAGAGCGAATACAGCGCGGTGCACACGGCACAGCTGCTCGATGTAATTCCGCCTACAGCTCCTGTAATTGTGCAGTTCAATGTAGAACGCCCCACCGAGAATACAATTATGGCCGATGTCATTTGGGAAAAGAACATCATAGAGCCCGATTTCCTGGGATATGACGTATACTACTACAATGCACAGGTCGATTCGGTGTGGGTGAAACTGAACGAGCAGCTGCTCGACCCTGAAATGCAATCGTTCCGTTGCGAGGTGACCTTCCTTGGAACAGGTCACGTTACAGTGGTAGCGCTGGATACAGCCTATAACTCATCGGCAGCGATGCCTCAGGAACTCTTCATCGCCGACTTTACCCCGCCTGTAGCGCCTACAGGCCTGCGGTATGTGATGTCGCCCACAGGCAGTGTGATGATAACGTGGGAAAAGAATCCCGAGCCCGATGTGGCAGGCTACCACCTCTACTATGCGAATGACAGCACGCATACATTCATTCAGAAACACGGAAAGATGACCCGCACGCCTGTAATTTTCGATACATTGCAGGTAAATAATGTCACGCAACGCTACACATACTACCGCGTGAAGGCATACGACTACTCGGGCAACGAGTCGGCCTTCTCCGATATCCTCGCCGTGAAGCGCAAGAACTACGACCCGCCGCGTCCTTGCCGCATAGACTC
>CALBKR010000109.1 GCA_937896105.1 uncultured Bacteroidales bacterium | reverse complement strand
CTCACCCGGCTGTGCATAATTGCCTTGTGACAGCAAGGGCTGTGGCCATTATTCTCTCTTCGCTGTCGATGCTGCTGTTCATTCATCTGAGAGGGCTCTACAAACTGCGTTGGGGGCTTCTCCGCTCACTCGATACAAAGCCGCTGATAATCTCTACACTGCTTGTCTTCTCGTCGATGTTCGCACTCAACATATTCGTGCAGTGGTTTCCGCTCGATGATAATCTTGATGGCATTTTCGAGGGGCTTTCGCGTAATCCGTTGGGTATCTTCGGGCTTGCTGTCCTTGCCCCGTTACTCGAAGAGGTGCTTTTCCGAGGTGCCATACAGGGCAGCCTGATGCGCTTCTTCGGCCGTCCCTGGCCAGCTATCATAGTTGCGGCACTTATCTTCGGTATCTTCCATTGGAACCCTGTGCAGGTGGTTTATGCAACGTTGTTGGGTGTAATCTTCGGTTGGATATATTACCGCTCAGGCAGCCTGCTGTCGGTGATAGTGGGGCACATCCTCAACAACACCTTTGCCGTCATATCGACAGTGGCATACAGCAATGCCGACGAGGCTGCATTGGCAGGCGGCTCGCCCGGTATCGTCGCTTTCCTCTTCTTTGCCCTTGTATCGGCTTATCTTGCCTGGCAGCTCGACCGCACAATGAGAGAGTGCAGCAACCGGCAGGTTCAATAACCTGTTGTGTACCCCTTTAGCCTTTTCCGCAACTCCTTTGCCTTTGCAGGGGCAACAACCCTGTCCATCAATGCCCAGAACCGCTCGCTGTGGTTCATCTCCACCGTGTGGCACAGCTCGTGCAGCAGCACATAGTCGATAAGTTCATCGGGCAGCAGTGCAAGGTAAATGCTCAGGCTTATGTTCCCCTTTGCGTTGCAGCTTCCCCAGCGGCTGTGCACATTGCGCACCGTGCAGCGGCTGTATCTAAAACCCTTCTCATCGGCAAGCCTTTTCAGGCGCGGCGGCAACAGCTCCTTCGCACGGCGTGCGATAGCCTGTGTGAGTACCTTCTGCAGCCACTCCTGCATTGTGCCGCAGCGGTAGTCGGTGCCGGCAGGGCACAACAAGGTCGCCTCCCTGCCGTTATGTTTCAGTTGGAAAATACTTTTGTCGTGTTCCTCGATGCGGAATGTGAAGTTGTCGCTCTCGCGTGTGTAGTCCTTGTCGATTATCGGCGTCTCGCCTTGCGGTTGCCTCTCGCGCAGCTTGGGTGCACACTCGTCAAGTGCCCTCTCGATGTCGCCTTTGGTGGCAAATAACGGAACGGTTATGTGTATGCCGTCGGTTCGTGAACGCAATATTATGCGGCGCGCTCTCGGGTTGCGCGTCAGTATTACAGTGCCCCACTTGTGGTGCTCGAAAATGCTTTTGGTGAGTTTCATCCTCTATGCGATGATGTGCGTGCCCTCTGTGCCGTCGATGGCATCGGCTCTGGTGATGATAACCTTCGACACGCCATTTCCAATGGCATTGAAGGCATTCTCCATCTTGGGAATCATACCGCCGCTTATTACACCCTCGTCAAGCAGTGTCCTGTAGCTCTCGGCTGTGATGGACGGTATAATGCTGCTATCGTCGTCGGGGTTACGCATCACTCCCGGCAGTTCAAAGCAGTATATCAGTGTCACATCGTACAGCCCTGCAAGAGCTTTTGCCGTCTCTGCAGCCATTGTATCGGCATTTGTGTTCAGGATTGTTCCTTTGCCGTCGTGTGTCAGCGGTGCTATTATCGGGGTAATCTCCTGCTCGATGAGCCGCGACAGCATATCGCCGTCTGCCCTCTCCACATCGCCGACAAAACCATAGTCGACCTTGCCCGCAGGGCGCTTGTGAGCTTTTATTATGTTGCAGTCGGCACCTGTCAGGCCAAGTGCGTTCACGCCGCGTGCCTGCAATCCAGCCACAATATTCTTGTTCACAAGTCCGCCATAGACCATTGTAACAACCTGCAAAGTCGCCTCGTCGGTTATGCGTCGGCCGTCGACCATACGGCTTTCGATGCCAAGCCTTTCGGCAATACGTGTCGCCGAGCGACCGCCGCCGTGGATAAGCACCTTTCGCCCTTCAATCGCCGCAAAACGGTCGAGGAGGGCAGCCAATGTGGCCTCCTCCTCAACAATCTTTCCTCCCACCTTTATTATTGTGATTTTCTCCTTCATCAATAGTCGAGGTAAGTATATCCGTAGAGTCCCGAGCGGTAGTTCGAGAGGAACTCCTTGCCCTCTTCGAGTGTGATGCGTCCCTCCTTCACGGCGCTTGTCACCCAACGCTCGAGTGTGCGCACGAGCTTGCGTGCATCGTACTGCACATAGTCGAGGACATCGGCAATCGTCTCGCCATCGATAATCTTGTCGATGTGGTAGCCATCCTCCTCCACACTCACGTGCACGGCATTTGTGTCGCCGAAGAGGTTGTGCATATCGCCAAGAATCTCCTGATAGGCACCTACGAGGAACACGCCCAGGTAGTATGGCTCGTTCGATTTCACGCGGTGCACCTTCAATGAGTCGGCCTTGGCATTGTAGTTGATGAAATCGGTAATCTTGCCGTCGCTGTCACAGGTCATATCCTGTATCGTACAGCTGCGGTCGGGGCGCTCGTCGAGCCTGTGGATAGGCATAATGGGGAAGAACTGGTCGATACCCCAACTGTCGGGCAGGCTCTGGAACAGCGAGAAGTTGCAGAAATATTTGTCGGCAAGCAATTTAGGCAGCTTGCGGAAATCATCGGGCACGTGTTTCATTGTCTTTGCTATGGCCATAATCTCGCGCGTTACGCTCCAGAACATACTCTCAATCTGTGCGCGTGTCTTCAGGTCGACGATACCGTGGCTGAACAACTCCAAAGCCTCCTCGCGTATCTGCTGCGCATCGTGCAGCGCCTCGAGCATAGTACGCTGGTCGAGTTCGCACCAAATCTTGTATAGCTCCTTGGCCAGTTCGTGGTCATTGGCAGCAACCTCCCAATCCTCGTCCATCTGCGGCAGTGCTGCCGTCTCAAGCACCTCGAAGATTAGCACTGCGTGGTGTGCCGAAACCGAGCGGCCGCTCTCCGTGATTATATTGGGGTGGGGAATACCGTTCTTGTCGGCAGCGTCCACCATTGTGTAGATAGCATCGTTGACATACTCTTGGATAGAGTAGTTGACACTGCTCTCGCTGCTCGATGAGCGTGTGCCGTCATAGTCGACGCCAAGGCCACCGCCTATGTCGGTGAACTCGATGTTGTACCCGAGCTTGCGCAACTGCACGTAGAACTGTGACGCCTCGCGCAGTGCGGTTTTTATGTGGCGGATGCGTGTCACCTGGCTGCCAATGTGGAAGTGTATCAGGCGCAGACAATCCTTTATATCATATTTTTCAAGAATCTCAAGCGCCTCGAGCAGCTCGCTCGATGTCAGTCCGAACTTGCTTGCATCGCCACCGCTCTCTTCCCACTTTCCGCTGCCTTCCGACGCGAGCTTGATGCGGATACCGATGTTGGGGCGCACACCAAGGCGTCTGCCAATCTTTGCAATGCGTTTCAGCTCGTTTAGCTTCTCCACCACAAGGAAAATGCGGCGTCCCATCTTCTGTGCAAGCAGTGCCAGCTCAATATAGCTGTCGTCCTTGTAGCCGTTGCAGATGATGAGCGAGTCGCTGTCGGTGTTCATTGCAATGACAGCGTGCAGCTCGGGCTTTGAACCGGCCTCGAGACCAATGTTATATCGCTTTCCGTGGCTTGTAATCTCCTCGACCACGGGGCGCATCTGGTTAACCTTGATAGGGTAGACGATGAAATTTTCGCCTTTGTAGTTATACTCCTCCGATGCAATCTTGAAGCAGCCTGCAATCTTCTCGATACGGTTGTCAAGAATGTCGGGGAAACGCAAGAGCACAGGCGCAGCCACATCGCGCAGCTGCAGCTCGTCCATTAACTCCTTGAGGTCAATCTCTGTGCTGTCCTTCTTGGGTTTCACAGCTACATTACCCTTCTCGTTGATGCTGAAATAGGATGCTCCCCAACCCTTGATGTTATAGAGCTCCTCCGAATCCTCAATGCGCCATTTTCTCATTTTAGTGGTGTTTGATGTCGGTTATTAATGGTTGTAGTTGTCTATCACTCTTGTGTCTGTTCACACGCCGAACTGCCTGCGGAACTCCTCGACCGAGCTGCTCACCTGTGCGGTGTCCTCGAGCCTGTCGGCCTTGAAAGAGTATTGCGCCTTGCTGTAGTGCGGTGCACGCTTGGCAAGCTGCTCCTCGATGAATGTCATCAGCTCCTCATCGGTCTTTTCGGCCAGCAAAGGGCGTTGTTGCTTGGCTATCTTCAATCGGCGGAACAATACCTTGACATCTGCATCCAGGAAGATGGTTTCGCCCATTTGGTTCATGTAGTCCATGTTGTCGAAGAAGCAAGGGGTTCCCCCTCCTACCGAGATGACCACATCCTCGAAATCGCCTACCTCGTGCAACATCCGCTTTTCCAACTCACGGAAGCCGTCTTCGCCCCGTTCGGCAAAGATTTGTCGCACGGTCTTGTGGTATCGTTCCTCGATATACCAGTCCAAATCGACAAAAGTCAATCCCAAGGCACGGGAAAACGCCTTACCAAGCGTTGTCTTCCCTGCACCCATATATCCGAGTAGAAAGATACGTATCATTTCTTCTTGTTATAGCGTGGTTTCTTGATTTCTCCCTTGGCCTTCTGCAATTCGATCACCTTGAAACAAGCTTCCAGGTTCAAGTCTTTCGGCTCTACATTTTCAGGAATCTTGTAGTTCTTCTTTTCGTAAGCAATGTAAGGGCCGTATCGACCGTTCAGAATCTGCAATCCCGGTTCTGCATCGAAGGTCTTGATCACCTTGTTTTCAGCCGCTTCACGCTTCGAAAGAATCAATGCAATAGCATCTTCCAAAGTAACGCTCATCGGGTCAGTTCCCTTCGGAATCGAAACAAACGCATTGTTGTGACGGACGTATGGACCGAAACGGCCTACACCAACCGAGACATTCTTTTCTTCGAATTCACCCAAATCACGAGGCAACTTGAAGCATTCCAACGCTTCTTCCAAGGTAATGGTTTCCAATGCCATGCCCTTCGGCAACTGGGCGAACTTCGGCTTTTCTTCGTCTTCCACCGAACCTATCTGGATAATCGGGCCATAACGGCCAATCTTTACCGAGACAGGCTTTCCGCTGGTCGGGTCTGTACCGAGGATACGCTCACCCACCTTATGTTCGGTCTTGGTGTTCATGGTCATGTCCACCAACGGATGGAACTCCTTATAGAAGACATCCATCATCCCCGTCCATTCCTTTTCGCCATCCGCCACTTCGTCGAATTCCTTTTCTACACTGGCGGTAAAGTTATAGTCCATGATGCCCGGGAAGTATTCCATC
>CALBKR010000108.1 GCA_937896105.1 uncultured Bacteroidales bacterium | reverse complement strand
GTAGAAACCATCGCAGCGGCTGCCGGAAGCTTCAATTATGAATTCATCTGCGGCATCAGCCGCCGTGTTCCCCGCATTTACAGCCGCAGCGGCAAAACCGTCCACTCTGTTCACTATCTGCTGGATACCTGAGGAGCGCAGTTATGAAAGATACAGAACATAATGAATTTGAAATCACCCGGGGCATGTATGTCACGGTCCGCTTTCTCGCCTTTGTGATTTGCCTGCTGATGCTCTTTTTCGTCGGCCGCGGAGCCATCACCTTCTGCCTTGGACTCTTTGCTGACGGTGATCATCTGGTGCAGTTTCCCGGGCAGGAATCCCCCATCGTATCTATGCAGGATGTGGATCCCGATCCCAAGCCCGTTTATATCGACCCCAGCCAGCTGGTGGAGGTCGCCCGGGCAGACATTACGGTCGTCGGCGATCTGATGCTGCATCTTCCCATTGTGCGTTCCGGTGAAATAAGCGGCTATGAAGGTCTGAAAGGTATAGGCATTGCCCTGAAAGCCCATCATGCAGGCTTTGGCTGCGCCGCCGGCAATGCCGTCCACGATCTGACCGCCGGAGGTCGCCCAGGCTCTCCACCACGGCACACGCGGAATGCCGCCGTTCCATGCAGCGGTAACAAGTCCCACATCCTTTTCCTTGCCGACGGCAAACTCGCCTGGGAGGGCGACAATACCCAAATCCTCAACACCGACAACAAACAGCTCAACGATTTCCTCTTCTCGAGCGAAATACTGCGCCAGGTAAAGGAGCAGGCACTCCACAGCAAATAATAAAAGCGAAAAAAGCTGTAGGATTTTTGATTGTAACACATATTTATATATTTTTGCAAAGATGCAACACCACTAAAAACATATGCCTATGAAACATTAGCATATTACAATACGCACACTTTAAACATATTGAAAAAGCGTTTAGCTTTATTCTATCATTTCGAAAGTTTGGCGACTGGAAAGTTCTGATAAGAGTAATAGCATAAATGCTCGCGCTTCATTGCGCGGGCTTTTGGTTATTCCATCAGAACGGGTCACGCCAAACACCTCGAAATGGGAATAAACGAAGGTTCCGCGTTTTTTTGTGTACGTATTTCTACCACCTTAAGGAACAAATGGAGTAACCCGAAAAATCACAAAATAAGTAGGGGCAGTAAAAATAAACATACTGATTATTATGAAAAAAATATTATTTATTTGTTCGATACTCATGTCAACAATGGCCAATGCACAAGCTTTCAAAGGTTTAAGCATTGAAAGCAGTAGTGATTATAGCACTCGCAAATCACACGACTACAATGTCACTTATAGCACATACAGGGGAACAAAAAGCTATATTACAGTTGATTTTGTGACTTATAACGATGACTTTGCATTTTCACTTCGCAACAACGGCCGTATCTATAATTACTTAGATGATTTAAACGGCTACTACTTTATTGGAGAGGAAAGCGGATACAAATCATATAAGATTTATATCAGATGGGATCATGGTGGTGAAGATTGGGGAATAATCAATTATAGTGAACGCAGTGATGGCAGACCCAAACTTAAAATCCTAAAAAATGGATGGAAGGTCTACTATCCTTTTATAGAACAATAACATGTTCGGCAAAATCTGCATATCATCCACTCTATTAATAGCAGGTACTTTAATTTATGTGCTCTTTAGACAACAAGTTTTATTCTTGACACATATCCCATCGGATTTGCTCGCAAAGATTAAAATAGACATTGATTATAGCAATTGCACTGCAGTTACTTATTTTTTGATTTTTTGTTTACCAGACGCTTTATGGTATGCAGCATTGCTTATTTTTCAATCAGCACTATTAGAAAAGAATATTACCGCTAAATTTATATTTATAGCCTCCGTTTTATTACCATTCATATACGAAACGATGCAAAAAGCGAGCCTGATACCAGGCACTTTTGATTGGATGGATATATTCACTTATTTGTTAACCTTATTAATTTTATTTTTATGTCAAAAAAAACATTTTTATCAACTTTTGCATTAATGCTATTTACCGTCATCGCACTTGGTAGTGGTTCTTCATCTCAGCACGTGACTAAAAGTTCTTCTAGTAAGAGTTCAGAAAGCCGTTCATTAGACAAATTTAAAGGAGCAGAATTTCCCAAAACAGCACAAAGATGCACATCATGTATGGGAATTGGATGTGCAAGTTGCAATTACACTGGAACAGTATTAAGATAAAAGATTTATGAAAAAGATATTTATCGCATTTTTTGCCGTGGCGATGATAATTGCCACGGGAAACGCAGCAGAAAGTACTGGTAGCACCATTTATACTATAAACAAAATGGCAACCAATGCTGCCGACGCAATCATCGCAAAGTTAAAGGCACTGACAGAGAACTACAAAAACAAAGTCAATGCAGCCAGGAACGTAAACGAGCTTTTAGCCATAGCAACTGAATATGGGAAGAAAGCTGAGTCACTTGCTTATGAGTGCAACGAAGCATATGAAGATGGGCGCATCACTAAAGAAGAGCATAGAAAATGTGAAGCTTTCTTTTACAAATATGCATCTGAGATGAACAAAGCAAGCAGAAACAAAAGAGCGACACTCAGTAGATAATAGACAAAACCACTAAATAAAAGCATCACAAAATGAAAAAGACCTTTTTCTTATTATCATTCGCAATTTTAACAGCAATATCGTTTGCAAGCAACAATTGCAGGCACACCACTTGCAACTATGAATACTCAAAAGGGCAAGTAGTTTTGACACCCCAAAGAGATATGGTACATTATATGTTAGGTGGCACAACACGTTGCACCGGAGGAAGTTCGGTCATATATCAAGCAAGGGAAACTTTTGGACTTCAGACAGTTGGAGACTCCTATACCTATAAAAGTGAATTATGCTTCAGTTTTGCATTTGACGACGACGACTCTGGTAGAGGTAAAATTTTAAACGTATCCGACTATGAACACACAGTAGAATGCATCTGCTATGATTTATACGGAAATGTTGTCAGCAGATTTGATGTAACAATTGCACCACGAACTTTTTCACGAATTCTCGTTGAAGGATACAATGGACCATTAAGTAAAATTGTTTGTACAATAAAGTAACAGAGTATTTATATACAGAAATATGATCCTGTTCTATTAGAAAAATAGGCGCAGCCAAATTTATTGGCTGCGCCTATTTCCTTGAATATTTTCATTTCTGACGAATAAAAATATTCATCGGCACTCCGTGAAAGTCCCATTTGGCACGGATTTTATTCTCGAGGAAGCGCTTGTAGGGTTCCTTGACATACTGCGGCAGATTGGCGAAGAAGAGGAACGACGGAACGCGTGTCTCGTGCAACTGCATACAATACTTTATCTTTATATATTTGCCCTTTATCGATGGTGGCGGATAGGCCTCGATGAGCGGCAGCATCTCCTCGTTGAACTTGGCAGTCGAAATCTTGGTCTTCGAGTTCAGATAGACCTCCTTGGCCATCTCAAGCACCTTGAATACACGCTGCTTTGTAACGGCCGAGGTGAAGATGATGGGGAAATCCACAAAGGGAGCCACACGCTCACGTATGGCATTCTCAAAGAACTTCTGCACCTTCTCGCTTCTGTCCTCTACCAAATCCCACTTGTTCACAACCACGACAAGACCTTTCTGATTGCGCTGTATGATGGAGAAGATATTCAAATCCTGTGACTCGATGCCACGTGTAGCATCAATCATCAGAATACACACATCGCTATTCTCAATGGCACGGATAGAGCGCAGAACAGAGTAATACTCGATATCCTCGGTCACCTTGCCCTTCTTGCGTATGCCGGCCGTATCCACAAGGTAGAAATCGAAGCCGAACTTGGTATAACGTGTTAGTATGGAGTCGCGTGTAGTACCTGCGATATTTGTAACGATGTTGCGTTCCTCACCCAGGAAGACATTGATAATGGAGCTCTTGCCGGCATTCGGACGACCAACTACCGCAAAGCGTGGGATATCATCCTGAACGCTCTCCTCGGTCTCCTTGGTAAACTTTGATATTATCTCATCGAGCAGGTCGCCTGTACCGCTGCCGTTGGCAGCCGATATACAGTGCATATCACCCAGACCAAGGCTGTAGAACTCGGCAGTGCCATACTGCATTTCGTATGTATCGACCTTGTTGGCAACCACCAACACCGGTTTCTTGGAACGGCGCAGCATTGAAGCCATCTCCATATCGAGGTCGGTGAGGCCATTCATCGCATCCACCACAAAGAGAATGACATCGGCCTCCTCGAGCGCAAGCGTCACCTGGTCGCATATAGCCTCCTCGAACACATCGTCCGAGTTACGCACCCATCCACCCGTGTCAACAAGCGAGAACTCCTTTCCGCACCAGATGCAACGGCCATACTGGCGGTCGCGTGTCGTGCCGGCCTCGTCCGATATTATCGCCTGCTTTGTCTCTGTCAAGCGGTTGAAAAGGGTCGACTTGCCCACATTGGGACGACCCACAATAGCTACCAAATTTCCCATATCCTTATCAATCTTCCTGGTCGTAGCCGAAACGGCGCAGCTGGCGGTCACTGTTGCGCCAGTCCTTGTCGACCCTTACATAAATTTCCAAAAATATCTTCTTCCCGAAGAACTTCTCAAGCTCGCGGCGTGCATCGGTAGCCACACGTTTCAGCGCGGCGCCCTCGTGGCCTATTATGATACCCTTCTGCGACTCACGCTCTACACATATCAGCGAC
>CALBKR010000107.1 GCA_937896105.1 uncultured Bacteroidales bacterium | reverse complement strand
CCACTTGAGCCTTGTTTCAATACCATAGCACGCCATCGCCGAATGAACGGAAACAGCGACCGCTTGCGAAAGCAGGAACTGGCTCTTTGCCTCAAGAGTATTTCCCGGGCGCACAAGAATGCTCATCAACAGGTTACAACCGCTCTGCGACTGCCACACATTGCCGCGCTGCCCCCGCCCTGCCGTCTGATGCCGCGCTGTTACAGCAACAATCTCCTTACCACACATCCATAGGTTGTCAGCCTCGTCGCGCTGATAACGGTTGGTGGAATCCACCACATCAAGACGCTTTATTGTAATGCTATAATCCATATTTTACGCGGATTTTCTTGGGGAGTTTCTTCAGTACCTCCTCATAAGAATGGTCAATCAATGAAAAGAAGAGCGCATCGTCAAGAGCTGCAATATCCAACTGGTTCCAGTAGCGCTTGTTCATATGCCAAGCAGGCTCAATCTGCGGATATTTGTCGCGCAATTCGATTGCATAATCGGCATTGCATTTCACACAGAACCACTTTATGTTCTCAAGGTCACATATTGCAAATATCTTGTTCTCGACCCTGAAAGCGAGTGTCGTCTCATCGAAGGGAAAATCCTCGGTAGCATTCTCCTTGCTCAGGCAATATAAGCGTGCATCTTCAATGTTCATAAGCAGATATTCTTTTTACCACTCGGGACGGAAAGCATCCTCGATGTGCTCAATAGTATATGGTTCACAACTGCCGATGACTGTTATTATGTCGAAACGGAAGTTCAGGTCAATCCCGTTCCTTAATATATATGTCTGGGCAGCCGATATAAGGCGTCTTATCTTCTGCTCTGTCACCGCATCGGACGCATCGCCATAGGCGTCGGATGCGCGGCTCTTCACCTCGACAAAAACCAATGTATCGCGTTCCTGCGCAATTATATCAATCTCCTTGTGACCGCTGCGCCAGTTGTGATGATGCACGGCATACCCCTTGTCGAGCAGAAACCTCGACGCGAGCATCTCGCCCTTGCTCCCGAGCAAATTGTGTTCAGCCATCCTCTTTTTTGTCTAATAATGAGCGAAGGTAGCAATTAACAGGCTCAAAAGCAAATGAAAAACTTGCATTTGGAGCAAAGTTGGATTATTTTTGCAGTCGACAACAAGAATATTCACTCAAACGACATCTCCAATGAGCGCGAAAAAAGCCAAAGCACCAAAAGCCACAACAGCACGCACCCAACCGGTGCGTCACTCCCGTATCGTGTGCCTTGTCAGCGACGAGGAGATGAAAATCATCGACGACTACCTGAAGAAATACCGCATCGGCAACAAGAGCAACTGGATGCGCGAGACACTGTTGTCATTCATCTACAAGAACCTCGACGAGGACTACCCCACACTATTCGGAGAGCACGATATGCGCAGATAAGAGAGTTATGACAGATACCGATTATATGAAAATGGCGCTCGTTGAGGCGCAGAAGGCTTTCGATGAAGACGAGGTGCCTATCGGTGCAATAATCGTGTGCAAAGGGCGTGTCATCGCACGTGCGCACAACCTTACCGAGATGCTAAATGATGTGACGGCGCACGCCGAGATGCAGGCCATAACAGCCGCAGCAGCAAATATCGGCGGCAAATACCTAACCGACTGCACTCTGTACGTTACTGTCGAACCCTGCCCTATGTGCGCAGGAGCCATAGCCTGGGCGCAGATGGGTCGCCTTGTATACGGAGCAGGTGACGAGAAACGAGGTTATCTGCGCTACTCACCCGATGTGCTGCACCCCAAGACCGAGGTGACAAGCGGTGTGTGCGCCGACGAGGCAACGGCGCTGATGAAAAAATTCTTTGCGAACAAGAGATAAGAAGGATCAGGGGACTTC
>CALBKR010000106.1 GCA_937896105.1 uncultured Bacteroidales bacterium | reverse complement strand
CTTTCTTTGTACCTACTCCCTCGATGCGCTCATCGCCACAAACAAGGAAGCCGGTGTCACCGACCTGACCACCGCTCTCGGCATAGAAAGGAGTCTCACTGAGCACAACCTGATAATATGTCTGGTTCTTCTGCTTTGTCTGGCGGTAGCGCAGTATTGTTGTTGCGCACTCGGTATTGTCGTAGCCCACAAAAACACTCTCACCCTCGTTCACGGTTACCCAGTCACCGTTCTCCACAGCCGCTGCATTACGTGCACGCGCCTTCTGCTTCTGCATCTCCTCGTCGAACTGTGCCATATTCACTGTGAGACCGCTCTCACGCAGAATAAGCTGTGTAAGGTCAATGGGGAAACCGAATGTATCGTAGAGTGTAAATGCCTCTACACCGCTTATCTCGCTGCTGTCTGCAGCCTTGGCTGTTGCAACAATTTTGTCGAGCATACCCATACCGGTCTCAAGTGTACGTAGGAACGACTCCTCCTCCTCCTTGATTACCTTTGTGATGAGTTCCTGTTGCTGTTTCAGTTCGGGATAGGCATCGCCCATATTCTCTATCAATGTGGGAACAAGCTTGTACATAAATGCCTGTTTCTGGCCAAGGAATGTATAACCGTAACGTACTGCGCGACGCAGGATACGGCGTATCACATAGCCGGCCTTGGCATTCGACGGCAGCTGGCCGTCTGTTATCGAGAACGAGATTGTCCTTATGTGGTCGGCAATGACACGCATTGCAATATCGACCTGTGCATCCTCGCCATAGACCTTGCCCGACAGGTTGCCGATAGCCTTGATGATTGGCTGGAACACATCGGTGTCATAGTTGGACTGCTTTCCCTGCAGCGCCATACAAAGACGCTCGAAACCCATACCGGTGTCTATCACCTTTGCAGGCAGCTCCTCAAGGTGCCCGTCGGCCATACGGTTGAACTGCATAAACACAAGATTCCATATCTCGATAACCTGCGGATGCGAACCGTTTACAAGGTCACGGCCATTTATCTTTGCTCTCTCCTCGTCGCTGCGGAGGTCGATATGTATCTCGGAGCAGGGGCCGCAAGGACCTGTATCGCCCATCTCCCAGAAGTTATCGTGGTGGTTTCCGTTGATGATGCGGCTTGCCGGCAGATGTTTCTCCCAGATGGCAGCAGCCTCGTTGTCGCGCTCAAGCCCCTCGGCTTCACAACCCTCGAACACCGTTGCATACATACGCTCGGGGTCGAGCTTCACCACCTCGGTGAGATACTCCCAAGCCCAATTGATGGCATCCTCCTTGAAGTAGTCACCGAACGACCAGTTGCCGAGCATCTCGAACATTGTATGGTGGTATGTATCGTGACCGACCTCCTCAAGGTCGTTGTGCTTTCCGCTGACACGAAGACATTTCTGCGAATCGGCAACACGTTTGCTCTTTGCCGGAGCATTGCCCAATATTATATCCTTGAACTGGTTCATTCCGGCATTGGTGAACATAAGTGTGGGGTCGTCCTTGACAACCATAGGAGCCGAAGGGACAATAAGGTGCCCCTTGCCCTCAAAAAAACTCTTGAACGATTCTCTAATCTCTTTTGATGTGAGCATATTGTTTTCTTTTTTTTAAATTTTTCAACAAATTGAATGCCGTTGCACGATACTGCGCGCACGCGCATAACATTTGGCAAAATTACAACTTTTTGCCGAATAAACCGCCGACATCAGGAATAATATTAGCACAGCCGGACAACTTGCCTATCTTTTAATGCTTTGAGATGATAATATTTGGAAAAAAAGAGAGGTTTTACTATTTTTGTCGTATTAAAGCCTAACGATGCGCAAGAAATATTATATATTCAACCCAAATACCAGGACATACGACCGTGTATATCCCAATTTTGCACAGAGGTTCCTGACAATACTGCGCAGGACACTACTGTTTGTGATATTCGGCGGGCTTTCGTTCCTTGTGTTCCACATATTTGTGGACAAGCCGTCGGTAGAGAGGCTCGAGAATGAGAACACCCAGATACTTGCACAATACGAAATCTTGTCAAAACGCCTCGACAATGCGATGCTCGTATTGCAGGACATACAGCAACGTGACGACAACCTCTACAGGGTTATGCTTGATGCCGAACCGCTGTCGCCCGAGGTGAGGAACGCAGGATATGGCGGCACCAACAGATATGACGAGCTGCTGAAGATGGACAATTCCGAACTGCTTGTAGAGACGACGCAGAAGATTGACCTGCTCGAGAAACAGCTCTACCTGCAGATAAAGTCATTCGACGAGATTGTCGCCCTTGACAAGGACTCCAAGACCCGCCTGATGCACACACCTGCAATACAGCCCATTTCGAACCGCGACCTAAAGCGTACAGCATCGGGATACGGGTACAGGATAGACCCAATATACAACGTGCGCACATTCCATAAAGGAATGGATTTCTCCTGCGACAAGAAGACTCCTGTATATGCCACAGCAGACGGCGTGATTGAGAGCGCAAAATGGATGTCCGGATATGGATACACGGTGATAATAGACCACGGATACGGCATAAAGACACTATATGCCCACCTGCTTGACAAGAAGTTCCTCGTGAAGAAAGGACAGAAGGTTGTGCGTGGAGAGCAGATTGCCTTGAGTGGCAATTCAGGAAAGAGCACAGGCCCTCACTTGCATTACGAAGTAATCGTCAACGGCAAGCACGAGAACCCCATCAACTACTATTTTATGGACCTTGATGCCGACGGATATGACCAGATGCTGCAGATGGCAGAAAACCACGGCAAGATATACGATTGACAATATGGCACTGAACCCGAACAAAGACCTGAAGATGTACTACTCCATCAAGGAGGTTGCAAAGGAGCTGTCGCTGACAGAGACCACACTACGTTATTGGGAGAGCGTATTCCCACAGGTATCGCCATATAAGGGCGCCAACGGAGTGCGCCGTTACACCAAAGAGGATATCAAGACATTGCGCACCATACAGCACCTTGTCAAGGAGCGCAAACTCACCCTTGCAGGCGCCAAGAAGCAGCTTAAAAGCGGAGTGACCAAGGATGTTGCCGAGACAAACAGCGATGTAATAGACAGGCTCAAGGCCATAAAGGAGGAGCTGCTCGGCATTAAGCAGGAACTCGACCTGTTATAATCACCAAGCCAAAGGATTAACAGAGGCTACAACAGCGGAGTAAACAGTTTGATGAACGACTCGGCACAGCGCTTGAAGAAGGAGCGTTGACGATATTCGTTTGCCGTGAGCTGACGGCAGAGTTTCTGGTCATTCAAGAAGCACTCCTTCACTTTCTGGGCTACACTCTTGTCATAGACGAATGCACTTATCTCAAAATTGTAGTAGAAACTCCTGAAATCGAGGTTAGTCGAACCTACCGAGGAGATATAGTCGTCGCACACGACCGTTTTACAGTGCAACATACCGCCACTGTAGAGGAAGACCTTCACACCGGCATCGAGCAGACTGCCAAGATAGGACATTGAGGCGTAATCGGCAATTACACTATCGGAGCATTCGGGAATCATCAGCCTGACATCGACGCCCGACAGAGAGGCATTCTTCAGAGCCAACAGGAATGATTCATCGGGCATAAAATATGGTGTCTGCAAGTAGACATATCCCTTAGCCTGCGACAGGGCTTTTATGTAACCGCTCTCGATAGCCCTGACATCACCGACCGGATTCGATGTAACGACCTGAACGAACTTGCCACGCTCACCCTCTGACACAGGGAAATAGCGTTTGCCGCTCAACAGGGTGCGGCTGACGAAATACCAGTCGACAAGGAACGAAGCCTGCAGGCCATTCACTGCCACGCCACGAAGCAACAGCATCGTATCGCGCCAAGGAGAGCCTTTTATACCTTTGAGATAGCGGTCGGCGATATTGCAACCGCCTATCAGCCCCACCTTGCCATCGGCGATGACCAGCTTGCGATGGTTACGGAAATTGAAACGGTTCGACAGGATAGGGAAATAGACTTTAAGGAAGGACTCAGCATAGATTCCGGCACATCTCATACTCTCGAAAAAATCCTTGCCTACATTCCAGCAGCCGACACTGTCGTATATAAGACGAATCTCCACTCCCTGCTTTGCCTTTGCAACAAGGGCATCGCGCAGACGCCGCCCGAAATCATCATCCTCAAAGATGTAGAACTGCAGATGGATATATTCCTTGGCATCGGCTATTATATCAAAAAGAGTATCGGCAAATTCTGATGTATCGGTAATCATCCTTACCTCATCGGCCGGAAGAAGAGGCGCAGACGATGCATTTTCGAGGAACGTTGCCAACGAGAGATACTCGGAAGGGATTTCGCCCTTGGCGTCGGCGGTAACCTCCAGGGTACTGCGCTGTTTTATCTGCGACATAAGGCGTTTCCCGGCCAACCTTTTCTTGCGTGTGTCACGACCGAAAAAGAAATAGAGCACCAGGCCGAGAAAGGGGATGAAGATGAATACCATAATCCACGCAAGTGTCTTTACGGTATCACGGTTCCTCAACATTATTCTGACCATAATGACAATAACTACAATCCAGTATAGCCAATAGAGGACACCCATTATGGAAGCCGAACTCCAACTCATCTTCTCCGATATCTTTTTTTGCGAAGATAAACATAAAGAAACAAAAAAGAGGCAAAAAAACGTTTTTTTGCCTCTTTTAACACTAAACAGACTTATTAGAAAGGCCTGCCGCCACCAGGAGGCATACCACCCGGGGGCATACCGCCCGGAGCAAACCCGCCGGGAGGCATTCCATAGCCACGCATTCCCTCACCTTTCGAGCCCTTCTTGCTGCCTTTCGCGGTATTGTTGAACTTATAGGAAAGATTGAGCATACAATAGCTGTAGATAGCATTGACCTCGGAATCGCTGCGCGAAAGAGCATTGACCACACGGCTTATATTGCTTTGCTGGTGCAGGATATCATAGAACTGCAACGACACGGTGAGGGCATTTGCCTTGAGGAAACTTGCCGACAGCTGTGCATTCCACAGCAACTCGTCGGTGTTGGCCTCGGGATTGCTGTAACCACGACGGCTGCTCATCGACAGGTTGGTAGATATCCTGATATTATACCAAGGCAGTGTGTAGTTCACACTGGGACCATAGGAGAAATTGAACACATTCATCTTCTCGTCGGGCTGTGCAGTCGTTGACGAGTGCGAATACTGGATGAAACCATTCAAGGAGACATCGAAATTATCGGTACGGTAGTTACCCGACAGGCGCTCCATCAGGGTCAATGTCCTTGCCGTATTCTTCTCGCTACCGGTATAACCGCGCATACTGATATAAGAGACATTGTTCGCATATCTCGCATTCGTATTTGTGACATAAGTGAACTTTGTATTTGCCGGAATAGCCGAATTGAAGGTAAAACCGCCATCCACCGACCAGTTACCGTTTATGTTATCGGGCTGGGTAATTGTAACACCGGTCTCTTCGATATATGTCGCCTTTCGGGTAATGCTGTTTAGCACATTGTCGTAGCTTGCATAGACATTGAAGCCACGCTGCGCGTCGGCATTATAAGTATTGAACAACACTCTGACATTGTTCCTGAACGATGGTTTCAGTTCCGGATTACCCGTTGTTATGTAGAGCGGATTTGAATCATCGGTGACATCGACAAGGTCGGTCATCGACGGTTGCGTTGTTGTACCGCGGTAGCGAATATCGAGATTTGTATTCTTAGACCACTTGTAGCGGAAACGTACATTGGGGGTGACATTATGCACATTACGTGCAAGCAGAGTATCGGCACCCTGATACCTGTAATCGAGCTCGGTGTGCTGCGGCAGCCACGCCACGCCGGCATTTATGTTCATTTTGTCGGTAACATAACGGAATGTAACCTCGGCTGTATGCATCTGCGTGCGGTATGTTGTATAACGGCTGAGGCTGTCGCTCAGATACTGCTCATAGAGCACGGGCAACTGGGGCAACTGATAATTCGACGCCAGGAGCATCTCGTAATCGTTTAGCCCGTCAAACACATAGGTCGAGCGGTCGTTGTTGTCATAGCTGTAACTGAAGGTATAGTTTAATTGCAGGAAAAGGTTCTTCAGTAGCGGCTCCGTATATGAAAGGCGAAGGTCATAGTCCCAGCGCAGACTCGGTGTCGCGTAGAAACGTTTATTGTCGACACCTGATTGGGCAATCTGATAATACTTTACATTGTTTTTCGAGTAGTTCTCGTCACGCGAATCGTTATAGGAGAATTTGCCGCGGAATGTGATGTTACGCCCGGGCTTGTTGAGACGGCGGTTCAACTGAAGGTTTGCCTTGAGCGCCAGGCGTTTGTTCGTACTAAGCGACTCACTGCGGTTGCTGTTCACAGCTATTGAATCGAGTTCATCGGGTACATCGCCATAACACCATTTCTCATAATCGGATATATAATTGAATGGATTGGCATTGAAGACTGCCGAAGCTCCCTCTGTCCAACTGTCGGACATCGAGTACGATGCCGATGGACGGAATATTATGTTTGTCATCGTATCGGGTTTCCACTCCAGACGCAGGTCGGCATTGAAATCGGAGCTACGGCTGAAATTGCTGTTCCTGCTGTTCGAGAACTGGCTGCGCTCGATTTGCGGCATAAAATTCTCGCTCGAGCTCCATCTCTTTGAATCGACATCCTTGTGGTTAACGCGCACATTGCCGCCAAGCTCAATCTTGCCGGTTTCAAACGCAAAGTTGAAGCCTGCCTGCTTCGGTGCCACAAGACCGCTGCCGCCACCTCCGAAACCGCGGCCACGGCCATCGGAGAAACCCTGGTTGTTGAGATTATTGGCCGACAAAATAAGTGAATACTGGGCATTGTCGTTATAATAGCCCGTCATATTCCGGAACAGATATCTGTTCTTTGTTCCATAACCGGCATCGGTGTTCGAGAAAAGACCATCGGCGACACCTTTTTTCATCTGCAGGTCGAGTACAGTCTCCTCCTCGCCGTCATCGATACCTGTTATACGTGAAAAATCACTCTTCTTGTCATAGAATTTAACCTTGTCGACAACATCTGCCGATATATTTTTCAAAGCCATCTCCTTGTCCGTACCGAAGAAGTCCTTGCCCTTCATAAGTATTCGGTTGACAGTCTTGCCATTCAGTTTGATTGTACCGTCGTCCTCAATGACCACACCGGGGTATTTCTTTATCAGTTCCTCGAGCATCGAGCCCTCAGCGACACGGAATGCAGCCGTGTTAAAGACCAGAGTATCCTCTACAGCCGTGACAGGAGGCACCTGTTCCGTAACTATAGCCTCGTCAAGCAACGTACTGCTCAAGGTCATAACAATTCGGCCCAGGTCGCACACTTTCCCCTCCTCAATGACCACATCCTTCTCGTAATTATCATAGCCGACGAAAGATATACGCACATAGTACTTGCCGGGCATAGCCTTTGCCATCACCTTGCCATCAATGTTGCTTACCACGCCAACCTGAAAAGTGGAATCAGGCAAAGAAAACATTTGCACAGTGGCCGACGAGACAGCCTCTTCGCTATCCCTGTCGACAACGAA
>CALBKR010000105.1 GCA_937896105.1 uncultured Bacteroidales bacterium | reverse complement strand
ACGAGCCACAAGGGTGGTATTCGGTTTTTGATTGCGACACAACGACAATAGAGATTATCAAAGAATATGCAAGAAAGATAAATAAAAGCTTATAACTATGTACAAGAAAGACAACCGCATTGTC
This sequence comes from uncultured Bacteroidales bacterium, assembly GCA_937896105.1. The sequence goes on along the minus strand of CALBKR010000105.1, from coordinate 1,041 downwards.
GCCACACTCGACGCAGGTGGCACAAATTTCGTTTTCGGTGCTATGCAAGCCGGAGAGTTCATTATCGACCCCATTTCCGTTCCGGCACAGGCACACGACCTTGACCTCTGCCTGCAGAATATGGTCAACGGCTTTACACAGGTATTCGACAAATTGGATGAAAAGCCTGTAGCCATAAGTTTTGCATTCCCCGGCCCTGCCGACTACCCTAACGGCATCATCGGAGGCTACCTGCCTAATTTCCCCTCGTTCCGCGATGGTGTAGCACTGGGAGCATTCCTTGAGAGCAAATTCGGCGTTCCGGTATTCATCAACAACGACGGAGACCTTTTTGCATACGGAGAAGCGTTGTGCGGTATGCTGCCCGACATCAACAGACGACTGAAGGAGGCCGGCTCTACAAAGCAGTACAAGAACCTTATAGGTTACACTCTTGGAACTGGATTCGGTATCGGTGTTGTGATTGACAACAACCTGAACCGCGGCGACAACTCCTGCGTGGAGACATTCTGCCTGCGACACAGAGATATGCCCGATGTAATTGTCGAGGATGGCGTTGCTATCCGTGCTGTCTGCCGTGTATATGGCGAGCAGAGCGGTAACCCCGACCACGGCCTCACCCCGAAGGATATCTGCGAGATTGCCGACGGCACACGACAGGGCGACCAGGCTGCAGCCAAGGAGGCTTTTGCATCGCTTGGCAGAGTGGCAGGCGCAGCTATCTCCACTGCCGTAACCATCATCGACGGCATTGTTGTCATCGGTGGCGGTGTATCGGCAGCAAGCCATTGGATAATGCCGTCGCTCCTTGAGGAGATGCGCTCAAAGCTGCGCACGCTGGGCGGCGATGAGGTAAACCTTGTGCAGATGAAGGTCTATGACCTGGAAAACCCCGATGAATTCGAGCTTTTTGCAAAAGGCGAGACCAAGAAGGTGAAGGTATATGGCGAGGAGCGATATGTCGACTACGACTGCCAGAAACGTATCGGCATAGCAATATCAAAACTTGGCGCAAGCAAGGCCGTTTCGGTAGGGGCATAC
>CALBKR010000104.1 GCA_937896105.1 uncultured Bacteroidales bacterium | reverse complement strand
CAGGCTCTGTAAGGGAATTATCCCCGGCAAGCTCCCGCACATAGTCGGTGATGCCGTTTTCGTAGACGAAGTCCGCGCTTTCAAATTTGCCGCCCTTCTCCCAGCGGAGACGGAAGGTGACCCCGGCGTTGACAACGGCCTGCTTTTTCAGCACATCCTCAAGAGTGTTCACAAATCCTAATATTGCCGAAGTATTAAATCCCTTGGAGTTTATTCGTGGGTTTTTAATAAATGCGTAGTATGCACGGTATATAAGCGCGTAGGCATCGAGAAGAAACAGTTTGTCCATATCTGTATATAATTTTGTCAGCTCCTTAAATTTAGTTTAAGTGTCCGTAAAAATACACAAATTTTGCCACTATCAGTTGCTTTTTTATTACTTTTGCAAATAAACGGGCAAATCCATACTCTATTATAATAACATCAAGTACAGCAAATGGACAAATTATCAATCATAAAGTCTCCTATCGAGCGCGAAATTGCTGATTTCAACGGCTATTTCAGGTCGTTGCTCAAAAGCGATGTCGCTCTGATGGACAATGCCCTCTCCTTCCTCAGCGAGTCGGTTGGCAAGATGATGCGTCCAATGCTCGTATTGCTTGTTGCCAAAAGTGTGGGCAATGTAAATGAGAGAACCTTTGCTGCAGCTGCTGCAGTAGAGATGTTGCATACGGCAAGCCTGCTGCACGACGATGTGATAGATGAGAGTGACAAGCGTCGCGGGCGTCCTTCACTCAATGTCCGTTTCAACAATAATGTTGCAGTGCTTGCCGGTGACTATATGTTCTCGATGGCATTGACAAGTGCAGCGAGGACTGGTGACATACGTGTTGTAGATGCAATATCCGTGATGGGTCAAGACCTGCCCAGTGGCGAGGTCTTGCAGTTCGAGTTGCAACAGAAGGGGACATACAATGAGGATAACTATCTCAAGGCGATATATTACAAGACTGCCTCCCTCTTTGTCTGCTGTTGTGCTTGTGCTGTATATTGCGCCGGTGGTACCGATGAACAGGTGGCTGCATTCAGTGATTTTGGCAAGTATGCAGGGCTGTGCTTCCAGATGAAGGACGATATCTTTGACTATTACAGCAACGATGTGGGGAAGCCTACAGGCAGTGATATGCGCGAAGGGAAAATAACATTGCCGGCGCTGTATGTGTTGCGTGAAAGCAAGAACTCTCTTCTTGAGCCCATACGTGAAAAGTTAGCATCGGGAATTTATCTCGATGAAAAGGAGATAGAAACATTGATTTCCATATCGAAGAGTGAGGGCGGCATAGATTACGCCAATAGCTGCATAGAGCATTATCGCAAATTGGCGATAGATAAAATCCCGGCCGGTATTCCTGTAGAATATCGCGAGGCTCTCACCGCTTATATCGATTATGTGATATCCCGCGAAAAGTAGTTTGTATAGATATAAAAACCGATGATGGAACCTGTGACGGTTGCCATCATCGGTTTTATTTTACATTTTCTATTTAGAAGAACTTCACGTTCTCGCCTACAATCTCGCTAAGGCAGAGGTTTGCAAGGCGGCTTGTTCCCAAGCGGAACAGTTCGTTGTTGAGCCACTCCTCTCCAAGCAGTTCCTTTACGATAGTGTAGTATACAAGTGCATCGTGCACGGTATTGATACCACCTGCAGGCTTGAAACCGACCTTGCGGCCTGTCTTCTGGTAATACTCCTTAATGGTGCTGCACATTACGTAGGCAGCCTCGGGAGTTGCAGCCGGTGACTCCTTGCCGGTAGATGTCTTGATGAAATCGGCGCCTGAATATATCGATAGAATCGATGCTTTTTTGATATTCTCGGCAGTAGCGAGTGCGCCTGTCTCAAGAATAACTTTCAGGTGTCTTTCACCGCACACACTTTTCAGTTCCTGTATCTCGTCGCACACGCCTTCGTAGTCGCCGCTGAGGAACTTGCCAACGCTCAATACAATGTCTATCTCGGTCGCACCATCGTGTACTGCCATTGCAGTCTCGGCAACCTTCACCTCCTGGAATGTCTGCGATGAGGGGAAACCGCCCGAAACACAGGCAATACCCACATTCTCAACTTGCAGCGTGTCGTTCACTATCTTTGCAAAATTCGGGTAAACACATATTGCTGCAACATTCTTCAGGTCGGGATATTTGTCGTCGAAATCGTTGACCTTCTCTGTAAATGCCATTACACTCTCTTCGCTGTCGGTGCATTTGAGGGTGGTGAGGTCTATGCAGTTGAAAAGCAGTTTTTTCACCTCGAGAGTGTTGTTCTCCTCGACCCTCTCTTCGATAAGTCTCTTTACCTTTGCTGCCACTTCTTCGTCACTCAATGCCGGGCAATAGTCGTTCAGTACAAAGTCATACTTGCTCTCTTCGTCGGCGTGGTGATGATGCTCGCCACAGCCGCAATTGTTCTTTTCACTCATCTTTCTTCAGTTTTGAGTTGTTTATATGTCTTTTATTATCTCTTTTTGTCTTTTTATCGAGGTTTTTTTCAAGTGCCTCGGTCAGGTCGACACCTGTCTGGTTTGCAATGCATATAAGCACCCACAGCACATCGGCAAGCTCATCGCCAAGGTCGCTCTTCTCGTTCTCCTTGAACGATTGCTCACCATATTTGCGTGCCATTATGCGTGCCACCTCGCCAACCTCTTCGGCAAGTATTGCCGTGTTGGTCAGTTCGTTGAAATAGCGCACTCCATACTCTTTTATCCACGCATCAACGCGCACCTGTGCCTCCTTTATTGTCATAGTCATTCCCTGTTCTTTGAGTCAATAAATATTGTCACGGGGCCGTCATTCAACAGCCTAACCTTCATATCTGCTCCAAAAACACCCCTCTGGATAGGTTTGTTTACGGCAAGCTCCATCTCTGTGCAGAACTCCTCGTACAGCGGTACCGAAATCTCGGGCTTTGCGGCCTTGATGTATGATGGGCGGTTCCCCTTCTTTGTCGATGCCATAAGAGTAAACTGGCTCACTGCAAGTATGTCGCCCCCGGCATCCATTACCGAAAGGTTCATAACCCCATTATCATCATCGAACAGGCGTATATTGGCTATCTTCTTCGTGAGCCACAATACATCCTCCCGGTCATCATCGTCTGTTATCCCCACAAAAACAAGCAACCCGCTGTGTATCAGTGATATAACCTCATTATTTACGGTTACGGATGCCTCTTTTACCCTCTGTATCAGTACTCGCATACTTATAGTTTTTACAAATATACAATTTTAATATTATTTTCCCCTTATTCCGGTTCTTTAGTCAGTGCTTTGGCTATAATCCCGGCTTTCGGTTTCCCTATTACTGCAGCTATCTCCTCTTCGCTTGCTTGCTTAATACGTTTCACGCTCTTGAAATGTTGCAACAACGCTTCTTTGCTCTTCTCGCCAATACCCTTTATGCTGTCGAGTTCCGATGCTGTCTGCCTTTTGCTGCGTTTGTCGCGGTGGAATGTGATGGCAAAGCGGTGAACCTCGTCCTGTATCTGTGACAGCAGTCGGAACAGCAGTGTGCCCTGTTTCAGTCCTATCACATCGCCGTTGGCGGTTATCACTTCCGATGTCCTGTGCTTGCTGTTCTTTACCAATCCTAATATCGGTATCTCAAGCCCCAGAATATCTTGTGTAATGCTCCTTATCGCCTCCATCTGCCCCTTTCCGCCGTCGGCAAGTATCACACTCGGCAGTTCGCCTCCCTCCTCTATTAAGCGCCTGTAGCGACGCTCCACAATTTCGTGCATCGATGCATAGTCGTCTGGGCCTATGACACTCTTGATATTGTATTTCCTGTACTCCTTCTTGCTCGGTTTCAGTTTGCGGAACACCACGCAGGCTGCAACGGCATCGTTTCCCTGTATGTTCGAGTTGTCGAAACATTCGATAACAAGGGGCATTTTTTCAAGTTTAAGAGCCTCTTGAACCTCTTTCATCAGGCGTGTGGTCTTCTGCTCCGGGTTCAGTTTGTCATCCTGTTTAAGGCGGTCTGCCTTGTACTGTTTCACATTCAGCCTCGACAGCGCAAGCAGGCGTGCCTTTTCTCCTTTTTGTGGAACTGTTATCGTTATTCCCTCTATCGGCATTTCAATGTGAAAGGGCAGTATTATCTCTCTTGCACTGCTGCCGAACCGCTCTCTCATCTCCACTATGCCCATTGAAATCAATTCCTCATCGCTTTCATCGAGCTTTTTCTTGTATTCAATTGTGAATGCCTGTGTAATGCATCCGTTGTTTATGTGCAGGAAATTAATGAATGCATTCTTCTCATCACTCTCAATGGAGAATACATCGAGGTCTGTCATTGACGCGCTCACCACCTCGCTCCTTGTCCTGAAATTCTCTATTAGCTGGTATCTCTGCTTTATCTCCTGTGCCGCTTCAAAGTTTAGTAAAGATGCTTTTTCAGCCATTTCAGCGAGCAGTTTTTCCTGCAGAATCTTTATGTCGCCTTTCAGAATGGATGTTACCTCGGCAATCATTTTTTGATATTCATCGTACGATATTTTGCCCACACAGGGCGCAGGGCAGTTCTTTATCTGGTATTCGAGGCAGGGTCTGAATTTGCCCTGTGCTATATTCTCCGGTGTCAGTTTCAGGTTACACGAACGTATGGGGTAGAGCTTCTTTATCAGTTCTAGCAGTGCGTGAAGCGCGCCGGCATTCGTGTATGGCCCAAAGTAGCGCCCTTTCCCTTTTTCAATCTTTCGTGTCTTGAATAGCTTTGGAAAGTGCTCGTTTGTAATGCAGATGGATGGGTATGTCTTGTCGTCCTTCAGAAGAACATTATAGCGAGGCTGGTGCTGCTTGATGAGGTTGTTCTCAAGAAGCAGTGCATCGGCCTCGCTGTTTACTACGATATAACGTATATCGGCAATCTTTGCAACGAGCAATCTGGTTTTCAGTGTCTGTTGCTCTTTGTTGAAATATGAGGATACGCGGCGTTTAAGGTTCTTTGCCTTCCCGACATAGATGATTACCCCGTTCTCATCAAGGTATTGGTAGCAACCGGGTAAATCGGGCAGGTTGCTCACTATGCCATTAAGGTAGTTTTCCCTTTTGTCCCTCTCCTCTTTTTTCATTACTTGCCCTCTAATGTCAGAAGACACTCAATCTCGGCATCCGACGGGAATGTCTCCCTGCCCTTCAATCCCTCGAGTTCAATGATAAAGTTTATCATCACTTTCTTCGGGTTCAGTTTCTTTACAAGGTGATATGCTGCAAGCATTGTGCCGCCTGTTGCAAGAAGGTCGTCGTGGATAAGAACCACATCATCCTCACAGATGGCATCTTTGTGTATTTCGATAGTGTCGCGGCCATACTCCTTGCCGTATGTCTCGCTTATTGTCTCGGCAGGCAGCTTGCCGGGCTTGCGGATGGGTACAAAACCTGCGCCCAGTTTTACGGCAAGAGACGATGCCATAACAAAACCACGTGATTCGATACCTACGATTTTTGTAATACCCTTATCCTTGTAAAGTTCATAGAGTGCGTTATCCATTTCGCGCAGGCACTCAGGGCTCTTGAAGAGTGAAGTTACATCCTTGAACTGTATTCCAGGAATAGGGAAATCGGGAATGTTTCTCAAATTCTTTAGCAGTAAATCCTTGTTCATATCATTTAAGTTTATGTTGTTTCAGTTGTTGTTTTAAGGCAATGTTCCACGTGGAACAATTGTTTATTTCCGCACAAGTACCAGCAGTACATTTATGTCACTCGGTGACACCCCCGGTATGCGGCTTGCCTGTGCAAGGGTCTCAGGGTCTATTGCTGTGAGTTTTTGCCGTGCTTCGGTCGATAGCGATTCAAGGCTGTTGTAGTCGAACCGTCCCTTTATGCGTATGTTTTCAAGGCGTATCATTCGCTCGGCAAGTTCGCGCTCGCGTTCGATGTAACCCTTGTATTTGATTTCGATCTCCGTCGCTTCTACAATCTCTTCGCGCTCTTCTCCAAGTTTCTCGAGTTCACGTTTGAGCGGCAGCACATAATCGGCAATCGACTCTATTGTGATTTGTGGACGCTCGATGAGTGACGCGAGTTTGCAACCGCGTGTCAGTGGGGTGGTGCCAAGCTCCTCGAGCCCTTTATTAATAAGATCGGCCTTTATCGAGAAATTAGCAATGAACTCGGTGAGTTGCGCTATTTTCCCCCTCTTGGCCTGTAGTCTTTGCAGGCGTTCGTCGGTAGCAAGCCCTATGGCGTGAGCCTTTTCGGTCAGGCGCATGTCGGCATTGTCCGAGCGGAGCAGTATACGATACTCGGCTCTCGATGTGAACATCCTGTACGGCTCGTCCACCCCCTTGGTTACAAGGTCGTCGATGAGCACGCCGATGTATGCCTCGTCGCGGCGGAGCACAAAAGGCTCTTTGCCGTCGATTTTGTGTGCGGCATTGATGCCGGCAATAATGCCTTGTCCGGCAGCCTCCTCGTAGCCTGTAGTGCCGTTCACTTGCCCGGCAAAGAAGAGGCCGTCTACAACCTTCGACTCAAGGGTGTGCTTTAGTTGTGTAGGGTCGAAATAGTCATACTCTATGGCATATCCCGGTCGGTAGGCAACAGCATTCTCCAGTGCCGGAATCTTGCGCAGTGCTGTGAGCTGTGCTTCCATCGGTAGCGATGACGAGAAACCGTTTACATAAATTTCCTGTGTCGTCTCACCCTCGGGTTCAAGAAACAGCAAGTGCCTGTCACGCTCGGCGAAGGTCACAATCTTTGTCTCTATGCTCGGGCAATAGCGCGGTCCAATGCTCTGGATTTGCCCGTTGTAGAGCGGAGAATCGTCGAGACTGTCGCGCAGTATCCGGTGCACCTCGGGGTTTGTGTAGCATTCCCAACAGGGCAGTTGCTTCAATTTACGCTTGGTATTGCTATATGAAAATCGGTGAAAATCGTTGTCGCCATTCTGAATATCAACAAGTTGCAGGTTTATGGAACGCTTGTCGAGTCGCACAGGCGTGCCGGTTTTCATTCTGCCTGCCGTTAGCTGTATCATTCAAAGCTTTCATCCAGCCATACTCGATCTGTTTTTTCTCTAACTTCC
>CALBKR010000103.1 GCA_937896105.1 uncultured Bacteroidales bacterium | reverse complement strand
GGCGAGCTAAAGACAAAGCCTACACAACATTCGGTAAAGCAGTTGCAGAGTCTCGGTATCCAGCCCGACTGCCTTGTGCTGCGTGCCGAGCATAAGTTGAGTGCAAACCTTTGCAAGAAGGTGGCAAGTTTCTGCAATGTAATGCCCGACTGCGTTGTGCAGAGCCTCGATGTTCCGTCGATATATGAGGTGCCCATAAAAATGCAGGAGCAGGGACTCGATGCTGCAATTCTGCGTCTCACAGGCGAGGAGGTTGGCGAGACACCCGAGATGAAGCCCTGGCGTTCATTCGTGGAGCGTCGCAAGAATGCAAAGAACATTGTAAACATAGGTCTTGTGGGCAAGTACGACCTGCAGGATGCATACAAGAGTATCCACGAGAGCCTTTGCCAGTGCGGTACATACAACGACTGCAAGATAAAGCCCCATTTCATCAACAGCGAGAAGATTACCGAGGAGAATGTGGCTCATATGCTCAAAGGGATGGACGGTTACATCATCTGCCCGGGTGTCGGCCCACGCGGTTTCGAGGGTAAGGTCATTGCAGCAAGGTATTGCCGCGAGAATAACCTCGTTACTTTGGGTATCGGTCTCGGTATGCAGGTTATGGCAATTGAGGTTGCCCGCAATCTGCTCGGCTACGAGGATGCCAACAGCTATGAGATGAACGACCAGACAAAGCACAGGATAGTCGATATAATGGAGGATTTGAAGAGTGTCGGCAATCCGTTCGGTACAATGCGTCGCGGTGCATATGATACAGTTCTGGTAGGTGGCAGCAAGGCTGCAGGTGCATACGGCAGCGAGAAGATTACCGAGCGTCACTATCACCGCTATGAACTCAATGTAGAGTATCGCGAGGAACTTGAGAAGGCAGGTCTGGCTTGCACCGGTGAGCACCCCGACAGCGGTTTGGTGGATATTGTAGAGGTTCCAGCCTGCGACTGGTATGTCGGCGCAATCTATGAGCCGCAGTACTCGAGCACCGTGCTTCATCCGTCGCCGCTGGTAATGGATTTCGTAAAGAAGGTTGTAGAGCGCAAAGGATAAAATCTGAAACGGCTAAAGCAGGTTGGGCTTTAGCGTATTGCATAGAAACAAGCAAGACATCAAAAGGCAGTGTATACTGCCTTTTGATGTAATATTTCTAGATCGATTGGAAATAATACAAACAATGCAGTAAATACAGTAGATGAGAATTGGCTGAAAAAAGAATTGCAAAGGTTACGTGCAGAGCATTATGACAAAATTGTAGATGAGGACCCTGAACAAGATGTATTTATTACAGGCTGGTTCAAACGTTTGAATGATATTGGTAATAAATATGGTTGTGATACAACATTCATTAGTCGTCATAAAAACAGAAAATAATTTATGAAAAGGTTCTTGTATTTGATTGTTGCGTTGGGCTTGGTCGCCTGCAATGAAAAAAAACAACATAGATTTGATGTTGCAGGCATTTCTCCGTCTCCTTTTGTGGGCAGTTGGGAAAATGTTGGAGTTAATGATACCGTACAGGATCTTTCTTTGCGCATAGGTGAGCGCAACGACTCATTGCTAATTTCCTTCTATTGGGAAAGGCAAGAACCTTTTTATATGGACGGTAATCCGCTTGTAGATAGAAATGGCGCTGTGATACCGCAGGTATGCATTACAGTGCCTAAAAACGGTAATAAGGCAGAAGGGACTATTGTCAATCAATATTTCAGCATTTTTCAGAATTATCCCGAGAATGAATATTATCCTGTTGTCTTTGAACTTAAATCAATAGATACTCTTACGTTTAAAATAAAAGGAGAGGTGAATTACTGGCCAGATAGCGCACTGCTTGTTCGCGAGAACTACGAGAACTATCCTTACTCAACAGATGTGGTCGATTTATACAAGAAGAATTATCTTGTACCTGATGCAGATATCAGCACTAAAAATATATATGATATCACAGGGATAGAACCGTTTCCGTTCGTCGGCAAATGGGGATGGGGAGAGAATGATTCGTGGCATAATTTTAATATATCCGTAGGTGTAAAGGGTGATTCATTGCTGATTGCTTGTGGTGGAGTGTTTTCGGGCGGTGCGAGAATACAGATGCCTGAAAAAGATGTTAGTGGTAAAACTGTGCCACAAGCGCGTCTGCTTGCTCCCAAACACGGCAATAAAGCTAAAGGACGTTTCCTTGGGGATGTAGATTGTGCTGTTACATTGGAATTGTTCAGTAATAACACTTTGTTATTCAAAACAGATAAACCGATAGGTTTCTGGCCCGATAGCGCTGTTATGGTTAGGATTAATGGTGAGAGCCCGGTTTTTGGCGAATAGTGCAAAATAACGCTTGGAAATGGGGTTTTATGTTTTCTGTTATTTCTCTTTATTTTTATTAACTACAAATGGCAGCAAGGCCGCAGGTGCATACGGCAGCGAGAAGATTACCGAGCGTCACTATCACCGCTATGAACTCAATGTAGAGTATCGCGAGGAACTTGAGAAGGCAGGTCTGGCTTGCACCGGTGAGCACCCCGACAGCGGTTTGGTGGATATTGTAGAGGTTCCAGCCTGCGACTGGTATGTAGGCGCAATCTACGAGCCACAGTACTCGAGTACCGTGCTCCATCCGTCGCCGCTGGTAATGGATTTCGTAAAGAAGGTTGTGGAGCGCAAAGGATAAAATCCTAATATTATATAAAACAGGAGGAGGGCGAGATCATCGCCCTCCTCCCTGTTTTTAGTTCCAGATATTGCCCCAACTGTTGCTCACATCTCCACCCTGTGTTTTGTCAAGGTGACGCGATGCTGTGCTGTTTGCCGGGTCCGATGCGGCAATTATGTGGTTGGTTACTATTATTATACTCTCAATACGTGGCGGCAAATAATTTCTTTTCATCCTGTTTCTTGCTTTATGGTTACTATAAGCATTGAAACAAGGGTGAGTGCAACATTGTTTTGTGCCAACTGTTCGTCTTATTTTTATTTTTTCACTGCTTAACATTTATTAACTATATAAATTAGTTTAGTAACTAAAAATTATAGTTCTTTGTATCGTGAACTAAAAACAATAGTTCACGCAATATTGCATTTTAGTTGTAAAATCAGATAAACCTTATAAATATGAAATCATTGACCAAAAGAGAAGAGGAGCTTATGAAGCTTTTTTGGGAGAAGGGACCACTGTTTGTCAAGGAGATAATACCGATGCTCGATGATCCCAAGCCTCATTTCAATACAATCTCTACCATTGTGCGTGGATTGGAGACGAAAGGCTATGTGGGGCACGAGGCTTTCGGGAATACCCATCGCTACTATGCTGCAGTGAGTGAGAGCGAATATGGAAAGCACACACTCGGCAGTGTGGTGAACCGCTTTTTTGGCAGTTCCTACCTGAATGCAGTCTCTTCACTTGTGAAAGAGGAGAAGATTTCGCTCGATGAGTTGAAAGAGTTGATAGAGCTTGTGGAAAAGCAGAAGTAATCCTTTCTAAAAAGAACCGTTATGGCTGCATTCGTTGTATATCTGTTAAAGTCGGCACTTATATTGGCTTTGCTCGTGTCGCTGTTTATGCTCTTTATGAGCAAGGAGACATTTCACAGGTTCAACCGTTATATGATGCTTGCGGTTGTCG
>CALBKR010000102.1 GCA_937896105.1 uncultured Bacteroidales bacterium | reverse complement strand
CCGACACCCCTATCCCTATGCTGCCGAACAGAGATGCCGACGCGCTGAACAGGCTGCTGAGCCGATGCCTTGCATTTGAAAAGGAAAAACGCCCGAAAGCAATTGAGGTCGCGGAATGTGCAAAAAAGGAGATGGAAAGGCTCGCAACAGCAGAACGTGAACAAAAACCACGACAGGCAATGACAAGAAGAGATACATTAGAGAAGTTCGAGCGCCAATGGCCCGAGGCCATAAAGGCGAATATAACAAGAACAATCGCCTTTTTGGCAGTAGCCACTATCGGCTGCACATCTTTACAGGCACAGACGGTAGAGATGAATGGCGAGGATATGCTTACAACGATGCGTGATGCCGTCCTGTTGCTCAGGAACAATGACGAAGCAAGCTGGGAACGGGCGCAGGATGAGTTCCTGAAGCATCTGAACAGCTTCACCCTGATGGATGAGCTGCAGGACAGGACAAACGACTGCCTGCCGATAGCGGGCAAGGTAAAGAAACGTGGAGTCAACAGGCTCATAACCGAGTTGAAGAACGGGCGCAGAGTGCAGAACTCGGAGAGAGAACTGCTCGACGGTTCCGATTCACGTTTCAACTACTCTATCTTCGAGAAATGCATTAAGCAGGGAGCGACATCTACATACACAATGAAAGGGCGCTCGGGCAAGCAGGTCTACATTGTCATACCCTACAAGACAGACAACAGATACAGCTGCAAACTGATAATGGAGGGCGAGAGAGTCTTCGAGCCGTCGCTGGCAGATGAAAATGGCATCTCATACTTTTTCATTGAGAGCGACAACGGCCCACAGGAGAACGAAACCGTCACATTGAAGATATCCAACGGAGAGAAGAACGGGAACGCATCATTTGTAATAATCAACCATAACTACAGGGACAAATGAAAAATGCCATACACACAATACTTTTCATAGTCTGTGCAATGGTTGCCGGCAATGCAGCGGCACAGATGACATTTGACAAGGCAAAGGAACTCAATAGCAAGAAGGAGTACCGCAAGGCTGTAGCAGCGTTTGCCGAGTTGAAGAAGGAGGCGCTTGCCGCCGGCGATGAATGCCTGTATATGGATTGCCTGCTTGCCGAGGGTGAGGCTGCGTATATGCTCGACTGGACAAGCACAATGTGCAATGTCCTGAACGAAGCAATGGAGCATTTCGAGAGTTCGACCTTGCCGTATGACAACGATTCGATATACCTTGCCTGGGGAGAGGCCATACAGAAACTGACAGGCTCCTACTGCTATTGTATGATGGACATTGACGAGAGTGCCTACTATTATGCTGTCGATGCATACAATGAGTGTCTCAATTTAATTGAGGCACTCAAAGAGTACACACTCGACGACAACCCGCTGTTGAAGAAGACTGTAGAGCGCGAACTGCTTAACCTGTACTATAAGAGAGGTCATTATGAGGCGGCACTCGAAATGGCCGACATCGTATATGACCATTGGATGAACTACTACGACGAGGAGCGGTTCATCGACGCAGCCACAGCACGTGCAATGGTTCTTGCACGTCTCAACAGGTTCGACGAGGCACTTGAATGTATCGGCGACATATACGACAGTATGCGCAACAAGATACCGGGTCTCTACCGCGTAAAAGGCAAGATACTGATGATGCAGCACGACTACGACGGCAGCGACAATATCAAGGAAGCAAAAAGATGCTATGAGAACTACATAAAGTACCTGAAAGAGGAGATTGAGAGCCAGATAGGAGAGATGACCGATGTGGAGCGCGAGCAGTATTGGCTTGAGGTGAGCAGTTTCCTCTTCGACTGCTACCGTCTGGGAGCCGGCGCACCCGAAATGCTATACGACCTTGCTCTCTACAGCAAAGGCTATCTGCTGCAACACAAGATTGAGAACAAGGAGCAGTATAGTTGGAAGGATGTCAAGCGCGCGTTGAAAAAGAACGAGTGTGCGATTGAATTCATCCAGTACAAGGGAAAGAATGATGAAGAGTGGCTGGGAGCACTGGTTGTGAAGCCCGACAGCAAGAAGCCTGAATTCGTGGAAATCGGCAAGGTTGAAACAATAGGCAACCTTGAGACCATCGACGGCCCCATATTGAGCGAATGTATCGCATACGACGATGCGTTCTACAAGAATGCACTCTATTCCGACTCGACTATATACCAATATCTATGGACAGACGAGTTGCTCTCGGCAATAGGCAACAAGGGGAAAGTATATTTTGCTCCCGACGGAATAACACACCAGATTGCTATTGAATATATGCTGCCCGACAGCACCATCGACTGCCGGAGGTTGAGTTCCACACGCGTACTGTTGACACACAAGAGGGTCAAGAACGGGAATATGTTGCTGTGTGGCGGCGTTGACTACTATGCCTATATCGACAACCGCAAGGAAGAGAACGATGTCGAGGGCTTTATGATGCTGCATAACCAGGCCGGATACATAAGCGACCTGCCCGGCACCGACAACGAAACGCGCGAGATATATACAATGCGCAAATTGGAGAACAGAAAGGACACAGTGCTAAAGGGCAGCGCTGCGACCGATGACAATATCGCCACATTAGCCAACAGCGGCTACAGCCTTGTCCATCTATCCACTCACGGTTATTTCACCGGCATACAGGACGGGACAGACATCAAGCCTGCCATTTCGGACAACGCCCTTTCCGAGAGCGGAATAATCTTCGCCGGTGCCGGAAAGAACCTTATAGACGAGAATTTCGACCCATACAGTTCCGACGGCATCCTCACTGCTAAAGAGATTTCGGAGATGGACCTGTCGAATGTTGAGCTGATGGTATTATCGGCTTGCCAGACAGGCCTCGGGTACGTAACATCCGATGGCGTATACGGAATGCAGCGTGCTCTCAAGCTCGCAGGAGTAAAATCAATGATGCTTACACTCTGGAGTGTAAGCGACTATGCATCGTACCTGCTTATGCTCAATTTCTACAAGGAACTGGAGAAGGACAAATCGGCCGAGCCCGACATACACAAGGCCTTCAACAAGGCACGCAGGACACTTATCGAGGGAGAGAAATCGACCGAGAGATTCAGTGTCTCTTCGCTATCACGCAGAACTACAAAGAACAAATTCGACGCACCGCACTACATCAACGCATTCATAATAATAGACGCATTATAAAAACGACACAAATATGAAAAAAGGACTTTTTTTGGCAGCATTGCTGTTCACGACATCAAGTATCTGCTGTCCGGCCGCAAACGAAGGGGCACCGGATAACAAGCCTAATGCTCTTGAAACGGAAAGGAAATATCAGGTAGTTGTCAGCAGCCTGCCGCTCGAGGCTGTTGTAATGAACAACGGACGCATAGACAACATTGCGAGAGAGAATTCACGCGGTTGGAAGGAGCTTGGCGAGAGCATACTGAAATCGTACAAGAGTACACTGACACAGAAGACCGTTTCGGCGACATCGGGCTTGATAGACCTTGGTGTGAGTATGATAACCGAGCTTGTAATGAAGAACTCTAAGGACTTTGACGAATGGATTAAAGAGAAGCAAAAAGAGTGTACATTCAGCAAGAAGATATCATCGAACAGCATTATAAACGATTTCTACTACCGTCCATCGGAGAATGGTGCACTCGACCCGCGCGATATGAAATTCAACGGTTTCAGTTGCCGCAATTTCATCGAGGCAAAGAGAGAAGACGGCAGCAAGGAACGTATAGGCCCCGATGCCTACTACATCTCGTGCAAGCTGAAGACCGACAGTGCTGGAATTGCACACATGGCGAACCACTCGAAGTTCTTGCTCGAAATCGACTCCCTTCTCTTCTACCCCGACTACTGCAACATTCCTAAATCGGAGAAGTTCGACTACGACAAATACTCAAACCTTGAATTTGAGATTAAGGTAAATATCTACTCTTCGTGGATAAACGAAGCAATTATGATTGCATCGGACCAGCTCCTGGGCTGTTTCGACATCAAAGCAAGGATTGACCGGTCGGCCATCAAAGAGATTGACGGTGAAAATGTCTTTATATATACAAAGGGAGACAAGGATATGGAACAATATATATCATTGACAGGAGACTGCTTCATTGTTCCGCGTTCTTACGTAGGCACCAGTAACGAACCCAAATGGGGAACAGGTGAATACCGCATTGAAATTGAGCTTTTCGAGACCTGCCAGCTCAACGCCGAACACTACATAAAGATTGAAGAGCTCGGCAACGTGGGTGCTGTTAACTTTGCGAACCTTCCCGGATACAAGAAATGGGAAAAGGCTGTGTGGAAGAGCGAGCTCAAGAAGATGAGAGCACGAAAGGAGGGCGACTCATTCTTCAAGAATGCACTCAAGGTACTCACAACTGCATACATTGGTGACAATTGGATAGAAGAACTTGTAGAGCCTGCCGTAAACCCGATATATGAACACGAGACAAAGGCTCTTAAAGGAGTTTTTGACCTTGAATAAAAGAACGGTTGCTCCGCGATTCACATCGGGGAGCAACCTGAAACACAAACACAAAATAAAACACGACAAAACTACTATGCAACAGTCACCCGTTGTTTTATTTGGAGACAACATACCACAGCAAGTTATTCACATATCCGGCTGCGGCTACCGGGCGACTTGCATAATGTAAACAGCTGTAAAAAGCAAAATGTTTCAGACCGATGTGTTAAAAAACCAAAAAGCCTTCTGCGCGCAGAAGGCTTTTTGGTTTTTATGGTTCTCAATTTATTTCAGTTTCGCCATAAAACGCTCGGCGTCGACAATGAAACGCACGTGAGTACCCTTGCCTATCAGCCCCACCTCATCACGCGCCTCCACATCAAACGTCAGCTTGCGTCCTTCAACGGCAACCAACGTCGCAGTCGCCGACACTGTTGCGCCTATTGGCGACGGCTTTATGTGTGTAGTGTTTATTTCGGCGCCTACCGTTGTCGCTCCCTGTTCCAGAACCGGGGCAACAGCCTTCATCGCAGCATTCTCCATCAATGCCACCATTGCAGGCGTAGCGAAGACCGGTAGGAAGCCGGAACCCAATGCTGCAGCACTATTCTCCTTCGTTACCACTGCTGTACTTGTAAAATTCATTCCGATTTTTGGCATAACATATCATATTGGTTGCGCGAAGATACGAATTTTAGCATCACCGAAGGCAAACATCACCTCTTTTTTGTTATAAAAGGAAAAAAGAGATGCAAAGCGAAGTAACCGGTTATATATATGATAAGGTAAAAGAACTGCTGCTGCACATAGGATTCAGCGAAGGGAGTGTCGCGCAGTACGACACGCTGATAATATCAATAGCCGTAATTGCCATCGCTTTCATTGCAATGGAGATAACATACAGGATATTCCACTATGCAACCAAGCGCATTGTCAAGCGCAGACACTACAATTTCCTCACACAAATGCTCAAAGGGAACCGTATGCGCAAGGTTGCACATATCATAGTCCCTATTTCCATAAACGCCCTGCT
This sequence comes from uncultured Bacteroidales bacterium, assembly GCA_937896105.1. The sequence goes on along the minus strand of CALBKR010000102.1, from coordinate 961 downwards.
TCCGATAACAGTGTCGGGCGACAGTATAGTACAGCACTATCTGGAGCCTGCCGTTTCTATATACTTTGTGGTGACAGTTGTGATGGCATCCACGGCACTGCTTAGTGCTCTTGGCGATTCAGCCTTCACAAACAGCAGATACCACGACAGGCCGGTGAAAGGCTTCATACAGATAGGAAAGATAATAGTGTATCTCATAGCCGTCATCATAATAATCTCTATACTCACCGACAAGTCACCACTCTACCTCATCGGCGGCCTTGGCGCTGCGGCTGTAATAGCCCTTTATGGTCGTCTCCGGATCCGTACTGAAATACTTGCCCAAAGAGCAGCCGACCTTACCTGCTCCAATAAATCCTATATTCAATTGTTTTTCCTCCTTAGGTATAGTTTCGATATCGAATACCATCCATCCGAGGATATATTAGCACAAACGTACTGAAATATAAAGAGAAAAGTGCGCTGCACATATAAAAAGAGCGAACCTCCTCGGTCCGCTCTGTCTCTTCATTATTCTACAGGATCATTAAGTCCCTTTGATGTAAACTCCAGATACTCTTCATATGCATCTGCCCAGCTGTTCCACTTGGCATCACCGCGTCTATCCGGCAGATCGTAATGGGCTGTCAGATAATCGAGCAAATAGGCTGTGAACTTTTCTGCTCCTACGAAATTCACATGCTTACTGTTATATAAATCGTGCTGCCAGTCGATTCCCATTTCATCGGTCACCTCCGGCTGATTACAGTCTAGAACTGTATATCCTCGTGACTCTACTATATCGATAGCTGTATTGAACTTTGCCTGAACATTCTTTCTCATTGCAAACGGTGAAAAAATATGATACTATAAAGACACAGAAAGGGTGAGTCCAATGAACACTCAGTAAAGAGCATTTAAGTCTCTGAATCATTTTTTCCGAAGCTTTGATTTATACCAAATGAGTTGAAGAGAATTTCAA
>CALBKR010000101.1 GCA_937896105.1 uncultured Bacteroidales bacterium | reverse complement strand
CGGCACAGTCAAGACACGCATCAACCGTTCCCGGGCGATGTTGAAGGATGCGCTCGGGGATTATCTGAACTGAACCGGCTATCGCCAACAACAGTGAATGCCCCGTGGGTGTGTTATATACATACCTAAATGCCGTATAGCCATTGGTGTATCCATACCCCATTGGAACTATCAGTGTAGAGGGTTTGTTATACATATCGGCGTGAGTAAGAGGTGTTGATTGCCGTTTATCTGAAGTTCTGTTCTATTATGATTTGTACAAGTTGTTTGCCGTGGGTGTGGAATTCTCTCCAATGCCATATCCCACCCGGGGCTTTGTCAATACCTGCATAGTCTATGAAGATTATGCCTGTAGCTTTTTTATTGTCGGCGGTGCGCTGCGCAAGCATTTCTGCAATTTCCCTGTTCACGGCTGATGCGTTGCGTTTGTAGCCTGCCGATGTTGCAAAGGGTGTGAAACCGAGCCATGTTGTCCTGTATGCGCTCAGGAAATTGATTGTCCAGCATCCATCGGGTGCACTGCCGGCAAGTTCGATAAATCGTGTTGCTGCATTGCTTTTCAGCTCCAAGCCATTCTTGCCTGTGGTGTCGTAGTAGTCCTGTACGTTAAGATGTGCTGCTGTGCCATTATTGTATGGCACTATCTCCGCACTGGTCGTTCCGTCGTGTGAGTGGCTCCATCCCTTTATCATTGCCCCGCGGTTGCATCCAGAATATTCATCTCGGCTGAGGAATAGTATCTTGCCGCGTACATCGGCCATTTTCATAGTTGGTGAGAACATTGCTGCCTTGTCGTTTAACGCTGCTATTGCTTTACCTATGGCCTCTTTCCATTCGTCGCAAGCCTTTCCCTCATTCCGTAGCAGTACTATGGCAAATTCGCTTGGTTGCTGTTCTAATTTTGCGGATATAATTTCCAATGCTTCTTGAAAAGAGATTTTTGTCTTTACCGGCCCGTGATATATGTGCAGCTTGCCATTGTCCATTGCCGGGCGCAGGTCGAATGCGCGCACGCCGCACTCCCACAGTGATGATATGTCCAGAACCTGTGTCTTGCCGAAGCCTGCAATAATGCACATTCCTTCACCTGTCGCTGCGTCGTGTGCCCCGGGTATGGATAGTGATGCGACAGTGCGCGAGTCGCTTATGAATGACATCCAGGGGCTGTTGTGGCATTCTTGCGCCACTGCAATCAGCGAATGGAGTATGAAGAGTATCGCAAGCCGGGCTCTTGTTTTCATTGCTGGTGCGGTTGGGTTACGGCTCCTTTCTCTCTTGAGAAGGAGTATGGCGCGTCTTCTTCGGCTGTGCCGCGTGAGCGGTTGGGTTGTGGTGTCATATGCATCTGCAGCCTTGCACCGTCGGTTAGTGTCTTGTGGGTGATGTAGTTGTGCCTGTACTCTTTGTCGTTGAGCATCATATGGTCGATGTAGATGTTGCTGTCGCTGTTCTCCTTGGCATCAATGGTTATCTGCTTGCCGTTCTCGAGGTTGATGATGGCTTGCCCGAACAGTGGTGTGCCAAGCACATACTCTCCGCTTGCAGGGCACACGGGGTAGAACCCGAGTGCCGAGAATACATACCAGGCCGATGTCTGCCCGTTGTCCTCGTCGCCGCAGTAGCCGTCGGGCGTTGGGGTGTACATCCGTTGCATCACTTGCCGCAACCGGTATTGTGCCTTCCAAGGTTCGCCGGCATAGTTGTAAAGGTATATCATATGCTGGATGGGCTGGTTGCCGTGTGCATAGTTGCCCATATTCATCACTGTCATCTCGCGTATCTCGTGAATGGGGAAGCCGTAGTAGCTGTCGTCATATACCGGTGGTACTGTGAAGACGCTGTCGAGCATCTGCACGAACGCTCTCTTTCCGCCCATAAGCTCTATAAGCCCCTGCACATCGTGGAATACCGACCAGGTGTAGTGCCAGCTGTTGCCCTCGGTGAAGTTACCGCCCCATTTGAGTGGCGAGAAATTCTTCTCAAAAGCGCCGTCTGCCTGTCGTCCGCACATCAGGCTGTGGTCGCTGCGGAACAGCTTGCGGTAGTTGAGCGCGCGTCCTTCAAGCTCGGCAATCTCACTTTTCGGCCTGCCCAGAGCCTTTGCCACTTGCAGTATGCACCAATCGTTGTAGGCATATTCCAGGGTGCGTGCGGCACTCTCGTTTATGCCCACATCGCAAGGGATGTACCCCAAACGGTTGTAATATTCGTGCCCGATACGCCCTGTCGAGGAAACATCGGGGTGTACGGCATTTGCACCGTGTTGAAGGCCTTCGTAGAGCAATGCAGTATCACCGGTCAGCACACCTTTTACAAAAGCATCGGCAAGTACCGACGCCGAGTTGTTGCCCACCATACACTCCCTGTGCCCGGGGCTTGCCCATTCGGGGAAGAAGCCGCTTTCGCGGTATACATTCAGCAACCCCTCCTGAATCTCGGCATTCACCGACGGGTATACAAGGTTCAGCAGTGGAAACAGGCTGCGGAAGGTGTCCCAAAAGCCAGTGTCGGTGTACATATATCCCGGCAGCACCTCGCCGTTGTATGGACTGTAGTGGAGTATACTGCCGTCGGCCGCCATCTCGTAGAATTTACGTGGAAAAAGCAGCGAACGATAGAGACACGTGTAGAAGGTGCGCAGCTTGTCGATGTCACCATCTGCTTCTATGCGCCCGAGCACGCTGTTCCATCTGTCGCGCCCACGTGCCACAAGGGTGTCAAATGTCGCATCTCCCAACTCATCAAGGTTTGTCATTGCCTGTGCTGTGCTGATAAACGATGAGGCTACACGTGCGTGTACCATTTCGCCTTTTCGGGTCTTGAATCCTATAACCGCACCGGTGTGGAATCCTGTCTGTTGCAGGGCGTTGTCCGCAAGTGACAGCGCCGATGCACTGTCGCCGATGAAAGTTGCCTTGTATTCGAATGGCTTGTCGAACTGCACCACGAAATAGTTGCGGAAATTCTCGGGTACACCGCCGCTGTTGCGTGTGGTGTACCCGGCAATCATATTCTGCTCGGGGATTATTTCTATGTGCGATCCTTGGTCGTATGCGTCTACCACTACATACGAATCCGCTTGCGGGAATGTAAAGCGGAACATTGCAGCGCGTTCAGTGGGGGTAATCTCGGTTACGATGTCATAGCTGGCAAGGTAGGCCTTGTAGTAGTGTGGCTGTGCGCTCTCCCCCTTGTGCGAGAACCA
>CALBKR010000100.1 GCA_937896105.1 uncultured Bacteroidales bacterium | reverse complement strand
TTACCGCCGATGACAAGCAGGTGCTGCTTGGCGAAAAGATGGAGTATGAGCCATTGTGCCGCGAATGCTACCTCGAGGCTATGAGCCAGGCTGCGGAAGCAAACGGAGAGAGCAAATAAAAGCCGCATACCCACAATGGCAACGAATAGATACCGCAACCTGTTCATCGACCTCGATGACACTATATACGACTTTTCGGCAGCGTCGCGCGAATCGTTCCGCGAGACATACGAGCAGCTCGGCTACGGGCGCTATTTCGATTCTTTTGAACACTACCTGTCGATATACGAGCCATATAACCTTGAGTTATGGCGCATATACGGCGAGGGCAAGATAACAAAGGAGGAGCTCAACAGGCGGCGCTACAGCCACCCGTTAGAGGTTGTCGGGGTGAACGACCCGCAACTTGCCGCCACGTTCTGCCGCGAGGCGCTCGGACGCATACCCACCAAGGGACATCTGATGCCCGGAGCTATTGAATTGCTCGAGTACCTGCGTCCCAAATACAATATGTACATATTGTCGAACGGGTTCAAGGAATTGCAATCGCGCAAGATGCAGACGGCAGGCATAGACAGCTATTTCGACGCACTGATACTCTCCGAGGATATCGGAGCGAACAAGCCCGACCGCAGGCTCTACGACCACGCCATTGCACACACTGCGTCGAGGCTCGAGGAGAGCCTTATGATTGGCGATATGTTCGATACCGACATCGTAGGCGCAGCAAATGCCGGGATGGACAGCATCTACTACAACCCCAAGAGGAAGAGCGGACACCCCTTTGCACCAACATACGAGGTCGCACATTTGTTGGAAATTAAGGACATACTATAAAAAAGGAATATATGGGCAGCAATGCACACACATCAATACTCATAATTTACACCGGCGGCACCATCGGTATGATACAGAATGCCGAGACAGGCGCGTTGGAGAGCTTCGATTTCGACCACCTGCTCAACCACGTACCCGAGCTCAGGCAGTTCAACATCGACATCGATGCCATCACCTTCACTCCGCCCATCGACTCATCGGATATGGAGCCGGCACTGTGGAGCCGCATCGTGACCATCATCGAGGAGAACTACGAACGCTACGACGGCTTTGTCATCCTGCACGGTACCGACACTATGTCCTTTACAGCATCGGCACTCAGCTTTATGCTCGAGAATCTGATGAAGCCTGTCATCCTCACCGGCAGCCAGCTGCCCATAGGCGCCCTGCGCACCGACGGCAAGGAGAACCTTATAACAGCCATAGAGATTGCCGCAGCCAAGAACCCCGACGGCACACCTGTGGTGCCCGAGGTATGTATCTTCTTCCAGGAGAAGCTGATGCGCGGCAACCGCACCACAAAGGTTAATTCCGAGAGTTTCGGAGCATTCGGGTCGAACAATTACCCCCTGCTCGCACTGGCAGGTACAAGCATACAGTATTACAGCAACAATATAAAGCCTTATGTCCCCGGGCTGAAGCTGAAGGCACACCACGGATACAACAGCAACATCATCATCTTCTCGCTGTTCCCGGGCATACAGCAGGAGGTGGTAGAGAAAATGCTCAGCGCACGTGAGCTGAAGGGTGTGATATTCCGTACTTTCGGCGCCGGCAACGCCCCACAGAAACGGTGGCTCATCGACGCCCTGACAAAGGCTACCGCCGAGGGTAAGATTATCATAAACATCACGCAGTGCGCAGGCGGCAGCGTACATATGGAGCGTTACGAGACAGGGCTTCAGCTGCTCGAGGCCGGTGTAATCAGCGGCAAGGACTCCACAGTGGAGGCCGCGCTCACAAAGCTGATGTACCTGCTTGGGAAAGGCCTGCCGCCCGATGAGGTGCGCCGCCTTATGGGAAAGAGCTTCGCCGGTGAAATAACGGAATAAAAAAAATCCTTGCAGCAGTACTGCAAGGATTTTTTACTATGTTCAGTCCTTTATCAGAACAACTTCTCGGGATACTCACCTGCATCAACAAGCTGCTGTATCTTCTCCACAGTAGCAGGACGGTCGGCCGCATATGTTACACCGAACCACTTTGCTGTTGTGTCGAGCACCTCGCACGATGCTGTGCCCGAAGTTGTAAGGTTGTTAACCACCAATGGAATGAAATACTCGGCCTTTGGCTTGTCGATGTTCTCCTTGAGGAAGTCAACGAACTGCTCCTCGGAATACTTGAAATAGTCGGGTGTGAAGCCCCAGAAGTTCATAGATACCGGAGTCTCCTCGGCTACAGGCTGCCAAGCACCCTGCTCATCCTTGAAGCAGATAGGACCGTCGACACGCATAATCTCAGTGCGCTCAACGACACCGGTCAACATATTCTGGTCGTTTGTCTCGCAGATGCCACGAGCCACGCTGCCGTTCTCGCTGAGAGTGTTGCAGATGCGGAAACCTACCATTGAGTACTTGCCTGTGCTGCCCTCGGGAAGCTCGCTGAGCCACTTGCCCATAACGGCAAATGCGTCACGGCCATAGAAGTCATCGGCATTGATAACTGCAAACGGTTCCTTGATGACATCCTTACCCATAAGCACTGCGTGGTTTGTACCCCAAGGTTTTGTGCGCTCCTCGGGAACAGTAAAGCCCTCGGGGAGGTTATCGATAGCCTGGAAAACAAGCTCGGTAGGAATGTGACCCTCATATTTGCTCAATACCTTCTCACGGAAATCCTGCTCGAAATCCTTGCGGATAACGAACACCAGCTTACCGAAGCCGCCACGGATAGCATCGAAGATTGAGTAGTCCATAATTGTCTCACCGTTTGGACCAAGACCGTCCAACTGTTTCAAACCGCCATAACGGCTGCCCATACCTGCAGCCAATACA
>CALBKR010000099.1 GCA_937896105.1 uncultured Bacteroidales bacterium | reverse complement strand
AGAGCTTGGTTGTCTCATGGGAGCCTGTACCAAACGCAGTACCCGGATCGATTTCGATTACCATATCGTTCTCGTTAGTCTCTTCCAAGGTTTCCCAGGTTGGCTTAATGACAATGGTATCGTCCACACGGAATGGTTTAAAGAACGCCTTCCAGTTGTTAATCCAGTCCACATCCTCCGTTTCGGAAACAGTAAAGGTTTTTGCACCGGTGTCCACAAAGGTATCCAGTTCTTCAAGACCTGTCATGATTTCAGCAAGCTTTGCATCGGTATTTTCATCCTCATCCAGATAAAAGGTTACGGTTGCCTTACCTTCATCCGGCGGAAGCTCCGGCAGAAAGTCAATAAACATTTTCTTACGGTCTTCTTCGGAAATTCCGAGATTATCTTCAATTTCGATGCCGTCGATGCCCAGCTCCTGCATATACAGAGCCACCATATTGGTTGACATAAACTCGCCCTGCGCCACAATCTCCTTCTCGAGGTCGGTAGTCAGCGGACGGTTGGCAAGCTCGCGCAGATGATTGAAAATCTCGCTCACCTTATTGCTTGCAGCCTCGGCATACTCTCTTGTCGAGTAAAGGTCTCTAATCGTCTGTTTATATTTATCCTGCAACACAGTCGAGTGCTCGCAAGCGCCCAGCACATTACCATTGCGCAGATAATTTGTAAATTCTATGAGTGAATTTGTTGTCCCCGACAGTGCCGAGAGAACAACCACTTTTGTTTCGCCATCGGAAATAAGTTTCACGCCCCCTTTCATACGCTCGGCCGAGCCCACCGATGTTCCTCCAAATTTCAGTACTTTCATTTTTATGCTTTAATTTATTAAATTCTCTATTATGTTCATTATCAACAATCCACTGTCTGAACGTCGCCATCCTCTGTTTTTTCCGTCGCGACGGCGGCCGCGGGCTTTTCAGCCTCAACAGCCGCAGTATTCACCGCCACAGATGCCTCGCTGTTAGCCACCGGGGCAGCCGCGGGATTTTCAGCCACAGAAGCCACGGGATTTTCAGCTGCGACGACAACGCTATTAACCAAAGGTAGTGCTGCGATAATTTCTTTAGCAGCCGTAGCAAGCGATGCAGGATTTACAGGCTGCGCACAAAGACCCTCACTACCCTTCTCCACCTTCAGACAACCGCCCGCACACCTAAACTCATACGCCGGATAAGCCTCAAGCCAATGCTCATTATGCGTAATCATCAGCACCGCAGTACCATCCTCGCGGCATATACGGTGCAAAAGTTTCATAATCTTATGCCCCGTTTCATTGTCAAGATTACCCGTAGGCTCATCGGCAAGCAACAATTTCGGGCGGTTCAATATAGCCCTTGCAATAACCACGCGCTGCTGCTCGCCACCCGAGAGCTCGTGAGGCATCTTGTAGCCCTTAGGCGCAAGCTCCACAAGCTCAAGCACCTCGACAATGCGCGCTTCGCGCTCCTTCTTCTTTTTCCATCCGGTGCAGCGAAGCACAAAATCGAGATTATCGTGCACATTTCTGTCGGTAAGCAATTGAAAATCCTGAAACACAATACCAATCTGCTTGCGCAGGGCCGGCAGTTTGCTTCGACGCAGTTTGCGCATATCAAACTTATCGAACAGAATAGCATCGCCACTATGCACGGCAACCTCGCCATAGATAGTTTTTATAAGAGACGACTTTCCCGACCCCACAGCACCTACCAAATAGGCAAATTCTCCGGCATTCAAATTGAATGTTACATTCTCTAAAATAATCTTGGAGTCAATGTGAATATCTACATTCTTGTAATTTATAATGGGCATATTAAGGCTATATAATCTTTCCCGCGAAGATATAGAATATTTTCCATAAAATTGATATAAAAGCACGAGAAAGTTAACACAAAAAGGAAAAAACTGACAAATTGACAACAGAGCGAGCTCTTTTATTAAAAACATCACACACTCGGCACACATTTAAAATCTTTTAAGCCGGCAATCCACTATTATTTATAAAAAAATTGTACTTTTGCATTTTGGAACAAAAACAACAAAAAAACATAATGGCAACAACATATACCTCTATATTATTCTCAAAGGCCCCAAAATATCTGCTCGAAAAGAGGAACCAGATGATAATGGTACTTTTCGTGTCGATATTTGCCATTGTATTTATAAATATCTTTAAACCATTTGAATCGAGCCAATGGATTACCGCAAAAGGATTCAGTAGCACAATGTATCTTGCTTGGTCGTCGGTTCTTGTGCTGTTGGGAATGACCGTGGTGGCCATCAGCCGCATAATAATGTACAAATACTCGCAAAAGCCCACGCACAATATAACAATAATAAAATATGCAATCTGGGTGTTTGTCGAGCTGCTTCTGCTTGCGGGTGCATTCACCATACTCGCAATAATAACCAGCCGCCGAGGGAATATAAGCCTAAACTCACTCGACCCCGTGGTAATTTATATGCAGGCGATGGAGAATACAGTATTTATTCTGTTTATCCCCTACCTCATAAGCATATTATTCTTCTCGTATCAAGAAAAGACAGCCAAGCTCAAGGAGCTTATGGACGAGAATATAGGCTTTAAGTCGAGCACACTAATATCATTTCGCGACGAGCGCGGGGTTCTTCAGCTCTCCGTAGCCAAAGAAAATCTGCTATATATCGAGTCGGCCGACAACTATATATGTATATGGTATATGAAAAACGACGCACTAAAAAAACAGCTTATGCGAATAACGATGCGCGACATAAGCCAACAGCTTGCCGATACAAACATTGTGCGTTGCCACCGCTCATATATGGTGAACCTCGACCTTGTAAAAGTTATGCGCCGCGAGAAAGAGAACCTCTTTCTCGAACTCGGCTACCCCAATATTAAAGAGATACCAATCTCAAAGACCTACGGCGAGCAGGTTCTGCGCCGTCTGATGCCAATATCATAAAACCACAGTCAAACACCCGAAAAAAAATACCCACTATGAAAAATATCGCAATCCTCGCATCCGGCAGCGGCTCAAACGCCGAGAACATAGCCAACTACTTTGCAGGCTCAACCTACGCACAAGTATCTCTCAT
>CALBKR010000098.1 GCA_937896105.1 uncultured Bacteroidales bacterium | reverse complement strand
TCGAAATATATCGAGTATCCCGAGTTCGGCGAGTATATCTCAACACGCATCAACGACGGCTGGTTGCCGATGGTCAACGAGGTGAAGACACGCCTTCAGCGCGGTAAGGAGATTGCCGAGCAGATAAACATCCTTGGTGATGACGGTGTACCAGTGGACTACCACATTACATTCTGGAAATCGGAGCTTATCGACTATGTGGTTTTGCAGCAGGATGCATTCGACGAGGTCGATGCCGTTACACCGCTTGAGCGCCAGCAGGAGATTCTGCGTCTTGTGACCGACATCTGCCGTGCCGAGTATGATTTCGACAATTTCCAGCAGGTGACCGATTTCTTCAAAAAGGTTATCAACATCTGCAAGCAGATGAACTACTCCGAGTTCAAGAGCGACAAGTACAGTTCATACTATGCCGAGCTGATGCAGCTCCTTGAGACAAAGCAGGCTTAACCGTTAACAGATAGAACTATGGCTACAGAAGCATTCAAAAAAATATATACAAAAATCAATTCGATAACCAAGGCTACCTGTTCGCTCAAGGCGACCGGCGTTGGTTACGACGAGCTTGCTACCGTTAACGGCAAGCTGGCTCAGGTGGTGAAGATTATGGGCGACGAGGTCACTCTTCAGGTGTTCGAGGGTACAGGCGGTATCCCCACCGATGCTGAGGTTGTGTTTATGGGCAAGGCGCCATCGCTCAAGGTGAGCGACCAGTTGACAGGCCGCTTTTTCAACGCATACGGCGACCCTATCGACGGCGGCCCTGCTGTAGATGGCAGGGAGGTTGAGATTGGCGGTCCGTCGGTGAACCCCGTGCGTCGCAAGCAGCCATCGGAGCTCATTGCGACCGGTATCGCAGGTATCGACCTTAACAATACACTGGTGACAGGCCAGAAGATTCCCTTCTTTGCCGACCCCGACCAACCCTACAACCAGGTGATGGCAAACGTGGCGATGCGTGCCGAGACCGACAAGATTATCCTTGGCGGTATGGGTATGACAAACGACGACTACCTCTACTTCAAGAACCTCTTTACCAATGCCGGAGCTCTCGACCGCATCATTTCGTTTATGAACACAACCGAGGACCCGGCCGTTGAGCGTCTGCTCATCCCCGATATGGCACTTACCGCAGCCGAGTATTTTGCTGTGGAGAAGAACCAGAAGGTGCTTGTGCTGCTCACCGATATGACAATGTATGCCGACGCCCTCTCTATTGTATCGAACCGTATGGATCAGATTCCTT
>CALBKR010000097.1 GCA_937896105.1 uncultured Bacteroidales bacterium | reverse complement strand
ATCGTTTTGGGATTCGTGCACTATTTGATATTTATTGGAGAATTGTGGAAGATTTGAGATTTGCGCACTATTAGATAAATCGTTGAAAATTTATGGAATATTTCGCAACAACATAGTACTCGTCTTATGTTTAGTATCGTTTGAGGATTCGTGCACTATTTGATATTTATTGGAGAATTGTGGAAGATTTCGCATTTTCATAATACTTGTCTTGTGTTTATTATGGTTTTGAGATTTGCGCACTATTATAAATCGTTGAAAATTTATGGAATATTTCGCAACAACATAATACTCGTCTTATGTTTAGCATTGTTTGAACTATCCATTTAAAATTCGCACACCATTTTTCTATTCAGATATTTCCTTTTTTTCTCTTTCTGTTCGTGTCGCTTTTAAATCTTCAGCAATCTTACCGGCTTTCTCTTTTATTTTGAGTGCCGCAATTTCAGCGCTCTGCTCAAGTTGCTCAACAATTTCACTACCTTTCTCTTCTATTATGATAGCCGCTTTTGCAGCACCGTTTTCTATTTTCTCGATTATGACTGTTGCATTTTCCTTGATGTTTTCTGCCATCTTTTCAGCATTTGAGATTAAAGTGTCTGCCTTCACACCTACATCGGTCTTAATCTCCTCTATGAATTCTGAAGCCTTGGTTTTCAGGTCTTTAGATACAATGTTCTCATCCTGCTTTAATTCTAAAACGTTTTCCGAAGCAGAAGAATTATTGATTTCATCTGTATCAATTGTGTTCTGAGCCATTGACGAGTTTATAAACAGGATAGATATGCCTAATAAAGCTATAATTCTTTTCATATTGTAACAATTTGTTAATTAATGTCATATATTTGCAGCAAAGTTATTGTTATTTTCGAATACTCACATCTATTATTCATATTTTATTTATATAATAAAATGAACATATATTCAGCACCATTGCAAGGTTTCACCGAAGCTGTATGGCGTAACGTTCACAGCGATGTCATCGGTGGCATTGACGGCTATTTTACCCCATTCCTGCGTTTCGAGCACGGCGAGATACGCAGCAAGGATGTGCGCGATGTGGAGCGCAAGAACAACACCGCACCCAATCTCGTCCCGCAAATCATAGCAGCTACACCCGAAGAAATGCAACCGCTTATGGAACTTTTAGCCAATGAAGGCTATGGTGGTGCCGATATAAATATGGGCTGCTCCTTTCCGCTCCAGGTGCGCAAACGGCACGGTGCAGGCCTTCTGCCCCACCCTGCAATGGTTGCCGGGATAATGAAGGCAACAGCCCGCTATCCCGGTTTTGAATTCTCGGTAAAAATGCGCCTTGGATGGGAGAGCAAGGCAGAGTGGAAGGCACTCATTCCAATACTCAACGACACCCCACTCACACACATAACGATGCACCCGCGTCTGGGCATAGAGCAGTACAAGATGCCGGCAGATGTAGAAGCCTTTGCCGAGTTCCTCGACGCCTGCAAGCACCCTGTAATATACAACGGTGACATCAACACCCTGGGCGACATACAACGCCTCGAAGCTCAATTCCCCACACTCAAAGGAGTGATGATAGGCCGCGGCTTGCTTGCCAACCCGGCTTTGGGCATAGAATACCGCGAAGGGCGTGAACTCACAACAAACGAACAGTGCACCCTTGTACACCGCCTGCACGACGGGATGCAGCAGCGGCTCATACCTCGCCTCCAAGGCAACACCCAGTTCCTCGCCAAGATGAAACCCTACTGGGAGTACCTGCTCCCCACCCTACCCAAACGCCTTAGGAAACCCATCCTCAAAGCCACCACAATCGACAAATATCAAGCCGCTGTGGCAACAGCGTTAAGAGGAGACTGGTAATACTACTTCACTGATGTCAATTACCTGTTGGGCTCGCATTGCTCCGGCACGTTCAGTGGTGGCCTGCTGTATGCGTATGCTGTCGGCATTGGTGTAGT
>CALBKR010000096.1 GCA_937896105.1 uncultured Bacteroidales bacterium | reverse complement strand
TTCATTGAGTTGGCAAGTGAGCTAAGCGATTTCAACTTCGAGCTTGTTATAAACGATTCACAGGACAACATCGACAGCTATCTAAAAAGCAAAGAGATTACACCACCGGGGAATATCACTATTCATCCACGACAAAAGAGTGTAGCTCCATTTTATAACAGAGCGTCCATACTGCTGAATTTGTCTAAAAAAAGTCTTTTTATCGAAACATTCGGTCTCACAGCGCTTGAAGCGATGACAGCTGGCATTCCTGTGATAGTACCCACCGTTGGCGGAATAGCCGAAATGGTAACAGATGGTGTCAATGGATATAAGATTGATGTACAGGAGATGCAACGCATCAAAGAAACCATTAAATATATTTTAACAAATAAGGAAATATTCTTATCTTTGGCTGACAATTCATTAGAATGCTCAAAAAAATATGGTGTTGACCACCTTATTGGCAATATACGGCAAATCATTACCGCCGGCTGCAGTAGATAATTGATGAAAAAGGTAGCGATAATAGGAACACAGGGAGTACCGGCAAAGTACGGTGGTTTTGAGACACTTGTCGAGAATATCATTGGCGACAACTGCTCGAACAACATTTCGTACACCGTTTTTTGCAGCAGCAAGGATATCCCTGCCGATTTAAAGGAATACAAAGGAGCAAGGCTCAAATATATACCCCTGCACGCCAACGGAGCACATAGCATTCCATACGACATCATTTCAATGATGCGATGCATACGCGGATATGATGCAGTGCTGATACTTGGAGTTTCCGGCTGTATGTTCCTGCCCATATTCAAACTGCTGTACCGCAAAAAAATAATTGTGAACATTGACGGCCTTGAACACCGCCGTGCAAAATGGAAAGGATGGATACGCACTTTCCTGAAAATGTCGGAAGGCCTTGCTGTGCGCTTTGCCAATGTAATTATCGCAGACAACAAGGGCATACAGGACTATGTTAAAGGGCAATACCGCAAGGATGCCAAACTGATAACATACGGAGGAGACCATGCTCTTGTACAGTTGAGCCCCGAACGCGAAAAGGAGATTCTTGAGAAATATGGGCTTGAAAACAATGGCTATGCGATGAGTGTGTGCCGCATTGAACCTGAGAACAACTGCCATATTACTCTCGAGGCATATGCCAACAGCAAGCAAAAGCTAATATTTGTCGGCAATTGGCAACGTAACATCTACAGCATAAAGTTGAAGGAACAGTACAGCAACATCGACAACATCAAGCTGCTCGACAGCATTTACAATATTGAGGAACTATATGCACTACGCAAGAATGCACGTTGCTACATCCACGGACACAGCGCCGGCGGTACAAACCCCTCGCTTGTAGAGGCAATGCATTTCGGTCGTCCGATACTTACATTCGATGTGGTATACAACCGCGAGACAACGCACAACAAGGCACACTATTTCAAAAATGCCGGAGAGTTACAGGAACTCATCAACAACAACCTGCCCGACAATGGCAATGTGTTGCAGGAGATTGCACAAGAGTGCTACACCTGGAAACGCATCGCAAAGGAATATGAGGCTCTGTATTGATGAGCTCCAATACAAAACGAGAGATGGGCTTGCAGCTGCAAGCCCATCTCTCGTTTATTTCCTTTCTAATTCACTGAGTTCCTCCATCTTTTTTGCGGCGAGGAACTCATATATCCCGCAAAGGTGCTCACGCACCTTGCCGTGGCCGAACTCATAGACCTTTGTCACAAGGCCGTCGAGGAAGTCGCGGTCGTGGCTCACGCAAATGCTTGAGGATATCCTTTGTCTTTAGGTCGAGGTGGTTCGTTGGCTCGTCAAGGATGAGCAGGTTTACCGGCTCAAGCAACAGTTTCATAAGCGCCAGACGTGTGCGCTCACCGCCCGACAGCACCTTCACCTTCTTTGCACTTGCCTCGCCACCGAACATAAAAGCGCCCAAAAGGTCGCGTATCTTGTTGCGGATTTCGCCTTTTGCTACATCGTCGATTGTCTG
>CALBKR010000095.1 GCA_937896105.1 uncultured Bacteroidales bacterium | reverse complement strand
ATGAGGGCAGCCTCAATGAGGATTGTTCCCGAACCGCACATAGGATCTATGAAATCACACTCGCCGTCCCAACCGGTGAGAAGTATCATGCCGGCCGCAAGCACCTCGTTTATCGGAGCCGCACCGGTCTCCACACGGTAACCGCGACGATGCAGAGATTCGCCTGAACTGTCAAAGGCAAGAGTACAATCCTCGCCGGCAATATGTATGTGGAATATGAGATCGGGGTTGTTGAGACGCACCGACGGACGCTCACCGAACTTTTCGTTGAAGTAATCGGCTATAGCATCCTTTACACGATAGGCTACGAATTTGGAATGACGGAACACATCGCTGTACACGACCGAATCGACCGAAAAGGTCGAGGTGGCATCGAGATACTGTTCCCAATTTACCGATTTGACAAAATCGTATACCTCGTCGGCATTTGCCGCCTTAAAATGCAGGAACGGCTTAAGGATGCGCACTGCTGTCCTCAAGTGGAAATTAGCCTTGTACATCATTGCCTTGTCACCGGTAAAAGAGACCATTCGACGGCCAATCTGCACATTGTTTGCGCCCAACTCGACCAATTCCTTTGCCAAGACCTCTTCCAAGCCCTGGAAGGTCTTTGCTATCATTTCAAATTCACCCATAATGTAAGAAAAATAATAATAGAGAACGCCCCTATAAATATTGTGCAAAGGAACAAAAAAAAGCAATGCAAATCAACAAAAGAGGTTGATAATTGCGATAAATTGAGCTACATTTGCACTCCATTAAGAGCATTTGAACACCGGACAATGAAGAAAAAAGCAGGAATATCATCTTTAGCATTCATCCTTGCACTTGCAGGTGCAACCATACTGCTGTCGAGCAACAAGGCTCAAGAGCCGCAGCATACCGACAGCGGGCAAAGACAAATAGCATTGACACATTCGCCCGAGGTACCCGCAAGCATAACCTTTGCCGGCGAGACAATTGACCTGACACCACAGGACCGTCGCGAGCGTATGGACAAGGAGATGCTGTCGTTCACCTATTCACACATAAACACCCAGCTCATCATCAAACGCGCCAACAGGCTCTTTCCTGTTGTAGAGCCCATATTGAAGGAGTGCGGTGTGCCCGACGATTTCAAGTATCTTATGATAATAGAGAGCAACGGTGACCCTGAGGCCGTATCGCCATCGAAGGCTTGCGGCCTGTGGCAGTTCCTCGAAAGTACCGGGCGTGAATACGGGCTTGAGATAAACGGCGAGATAGACGAGCGCTACCACACCGTAAAGGCGACACGCGCCGCCTGCAGATACCTAAAGGAGTCGTATGAGAAATATGGCGACTGGCTCACCGTAGCTGCAAGCTACAACACAGGACGCGCCAATGTGACCAAACGGATAGAGAGACAAAAGGAGCGGAAGGCGATAGACCTTGTTCTGCCCGACGAGACATCGCGATATATATTCCGATTGATGGCTGTAAAGACCGTTTTCGAAAACCCGGCAAAATATGGTTTCATACTGCGCAGTAGCGACCTGTACCCGGTAATACCTGTTGAGCGTGAGGTGACGGTAAACGATGCCGTTGTCAACTGGCCCGACTTTGCAAAGAAGCACGGGCTCACATTCCTGCAACTGCACGAGGCAAACCACTGGATACGGAAGACAACTCTCACCAACAAGGCACGCAAGCGCTACAAGGTGCAGATTCCGGACAAAAACGCCCTGCGTTACAACCCGGCAGAGACCAAGGCTCACAATCCGGATTGGGTAATAGAATAACAAGAAAGTCCACGCAAGCGTGGACTTTCTTGTTATCATTCACATTATCATCAATAGTTCTCCGGCTTAATCTGGAAATAAGCCTTGGGATGTGCACATACGGGGCATATTTCAGGCGCCATCTTGCCGATATGCAGATGACCGCAGTTGCGGCACTGCCAAATGCAGTCGTTATCGCGGCTGAATACGAGACCGTTCTGTACATTCTCGAGCAGTTTCTTGTAACGATCCTCGTGTACCTTCTCAACTCTTGCTACAGCCTCGAACATTGCAGCTATTTCGTAGAAGCCCTCTTCACGAGCCTCCTTGGCCATTGTGGGGTACATATCGGTCCACTCGTAGTTCTCGCCGGCAGCGGCATCTACAAGGTTCTCGGCTGTACTGCCGATACCGTGAACCAACTTGAACCACAACTTTGCGTGCTCCTTCTCCTGGTCGGCTGTCTCCTGGAAGATCGCTGCCATCTGCTCAAAGCCATCCTTCTTCGCCTTGCTTGCATAGTAGGTATATTTGTTACGTGCCTGGCTCTCGCCTGCGAATGCTGCCCAAAGGTTAGCTTCGGTCTTTGTTCCTTTCAATGATTTATCCATAATAGTATCTGTTAATAGTGTAAAAACAATTTGTCTGCAATTATCACAATTTTATTCCGAACGGCAAAGCCATTCGCCACTTTTTTTAATTAAAAAAACAAAAAAGCACCTCAAGGGTTCAACCAAGAGGTGCATTTTCCTTCTTTATACAATTATTTCACGCAGCTGCAGCGTGGCTTTATCTGCTTGAAGAAGTCGTTGCCCTTATCATCAACCAAGATGAATGCAGGGAAATCCTCGACCTCGATTTTCCATATAGCCTCCATTCCGAGCTCGGGATACTCGACGCACTCGATGCTCTTTATGTTGTTCTGCGCAAGTATAGCAGCTGGACCACCGATTGAACCGAGATAGAAACCGCCGTGTTTCTGGCAGGCGTCGG
>CALBKR010000094.1 GCA_937896105.1 uncultured Bacteroidales bacterium | reverse complement strand
TTCCATCGTAGCTGTTGCGCAGGTCGAACTTGTTACACGGCGCAGTGATGATGAACTGGGAACCTCTATTGTAATGTCAGGCTCCAGACTTGAGACACAGGAGCCTGTGGCTGCTCCCATCGGCAGTAACTTTAAGGTTAAGAATCTCTTTTTCAATATACCGGCGCGCAGGAAATTCCTTAAATCGGTGCAGACCGAGTTAAACAATATCGTTACAGAGTTTGAGCGTGTAGCGCTTGTCAATTGTGGTGTTGAGTTTTCATTGTCGCATAATGGCAATGAAATGATATCGTTGCCCCCTTCATCGTTCCGTCAAAGGATAGTGAATCTATTCGGCAAGAGAATAAATTCTCAACTTATAGAGGTCGATGTCTCAAGCTCTCTTATAAATATAAAGGGATTTGTCGGGGCTCCGGAAAGCTCCCGTAAGAAAGGTGCTCTTCAGTTCTTTTTTGTCAATGGCAGATATATGCGCCATCCATATTTTGCAAAAGCTGTGGCAGAGGCGTATGGCGAGATAATCCCGCAAGGTGAGCAGGTGCCTTTCTTCCTGAGTTTCGATGTGGATCCCTCTCGTATTGATGTGAACATACATCCTACAAAAACAGAGATAAAATTCGAAGATGAGTCAAGCCTGTGGAAAATCATATCTGCAGCTGTAAAGGAGTCCCTGGGGCGTTTCAATGCTGCGCCGAGTCTTGATTTTGATGACGATGTTGTGCCGGATATTCCTGCTATGGACTTCTCGTCTACATCAAATGCCCCTGTCACGGCTCCGAAAATTTCGTATAATCCTGAATATAACCCATTTTCGAAGCATAGACCGGAATACCGGAACCAGGCAAACGGGTGGGAGTCGCTCTATGAGGGTATGGAAACCGGTAGCAAACCTTTGGATCTTTCACCGTTCGACGATGACCCTTTGGGTTCGGTCGTCTGTGATGAATTTGCAGGAGAGGCGCAGACCGTTCAGTCTGCAAAGTCTGAATTTACACCCATATCGCAATATAAAGGGCAATATATATTGGTTCCGGTAAAGTCTGGACTTATGTGGATACATCAGCGTAGGGCTCATATAAGAGTGCTGTTTGAGAAGTACAGAAAGCAACTATCTGATGCGCCTGCAGCTTCGCAAGGCTTGCTCTTTCCAGAACGCGTCGAGTTGTCTATGAATGAGGCGTTGACGCTTGAATCGATATCTGACGAACTCTCTTCGTTGGGTTTTGACATCTCTGCACTTGGTGGGGGAACCTTTGCTTTGAATGGCGTTCCGGTGGGTATTGATGGCTTAGAGCCGGTTAAACTGCTGGCTGAGATTATACACTGTTCAATGGAGCAGACCGGTAGTATAAAAGAGAAGACAAGAGATAGAATTTCATTGGTTATGGCCAAGGAGGTTGCAATCGTTGTGGGGCAGCTGTTGACTCAGGAGGAGATGAGTGTATTGGTTGACGACCTTTTCAACACTTCGATGCCGGCTCACACGCCCGATGGCGATCCCGTTATATATATAATGAATGACTCTGAAATAGAACGCAATTTCGCCAAATAAGGTACTTTGTGTTTAAACAAGCATCTATTAGTTGTTAAATATTGTTAAAAGACAAGCTAAATGTAGTTTTACATTGTTTCTCATTGTGAAAATTATGTAATTTTGCAAATAAATAGATAATAACTATTACTGGGTTTTGTTTGAAGGGTGCTTGTTCCTAACCAAAACCATTGCAGTGGTTTGTATGTTATTAGTAGGCATGCTATTTTTGTGAAATAGGTATTTATATATAATCTAATTAGTTTTAAGTATGAAAAAATTCATGGTTTCGCTGGCTCTTGCTAGCTTTGCAATGTTTTCTACAGCGCAGGAAACTGTTAACGAGGTTGTTGTTCCTACCAAGGCTAAGTCGGTAGTTACAAACAGTTTCGGCAGCAACTGGTTTGTAGGTGTTAACGGCGGTGTAAACCTTTACAACGGCGTGTTTATGAACGGTGAGACAATCTTCGATCACGTTTCTCCGGCTCTTGATGTTTATGTAGGTAAATGGCACACTCCCGGTTTCGGTTGGAGAATCGCATACCGCGGTCTGAATATCCAGACATATGAGGAGCTTGATCACGCAGCATTTATGAACTTCCACTTCGATGCAATGTTCAACCTTTGCAATCTTATCGGTGGCTACAAGGAGACTCGCGTTTGGAATGTAATTCCTTATGTTGGTGTTGGTTGGGCTGGTCGTCACGGCTTTAATACCGATAACAAGAACAGTATGACTTCCGGTTCTTTCACCGGTTCTTTGTCTGCTAACTACGGTATCCTCCAGACCTTCCGTGTTGCCAAGCGTTGGGCTATCAACCTCGAGTTGGCAGGTACATTCTTCCGTAACGGCTTCAGCAGCAAGCCGGGTTGGAGCGGTCACGATATGATGTGGACTGCAACAGTCGGTGTTACATTCAACCTCGGTAAGGTGGGTTGGGACAACGCTCCCGATGTTGAGGCTCTCCAGGGCATCTATGGCGGTATGATCGACGGTCTCCAGAACCAGCTCGATGACGCTTTGGCTGCTAACGAGGAGAAGAAGAACCAGATCAAGGCTCTTGAGGATGCAAACAAGGCTCTTGAGAACAAGGTTGAGGAGTTGAGCAAGGTTAAGCCTGTAAGCGTAACAGAGTCTATCTTCTTCGCATTCGACTCTTACAAGATTGCTTCTAAGAAAGAGGAATTGAACATCAAGGCATATGCTGAGGCTGCTAAGGCTGCAGGTGTTAAGGTTAAGGTTGTTGGTTTCGCTGACAAGGTAGGTACAGACGAGTACAACGCTAAGCTGTCTGCAAAGCGTGCCGAGGCTGTTGCTGAGATCTTGAGAGCTAACGGTGTTGAGGTTGAGGTTGTTGCTGGCGGTGAGTCAGAGGAGTACAAGGATCGCATCCTGAACCGTCGCGCTGTTATCACAGTTGCTGAATAATAGAAAACGCTATATTGGAATTGAGCAGGCAATCGCCTGCTCAATTTTTTTATATGCAGCCAAGTGTCGCATAATAGTGTTTGTTTGTGATGCGATATGTTCGCCTTTTGATAAATATTTGCATATTGAGACAAATTTGATGTCGAAAAATTTGGTGGTTGAAATATTTTGATGTACTTTTGCAACGCAATTGAGAAAAGGTTGCGATTTATTGGACGTTTAGCTCAGCTGGTTTAGAGCATCTGCCTTACAAGCAGAGGGTCG
>CALBKR010000093.1 GCA_937896105.1 uncultured Bacteroidales bacterium | reverse complement strand
TTTTATTGGTTGCTGAATGTTAGCATATTGTTCTCTGAATCCACTTTTATCGGCTTGCTCTTGTCGACGCTGCCGGCAAGTAGCTGCTTTGACAGGTCGTTGAGCAGGAAACGCTGTATTGCGCGTTTGATAGGTCTTGCTCCGAATTCCGGGTCAAAGCCTGCTGCGGCAATGAAACGTATTGCTTCATTTGTTACCTCGAGTGTTACACCATTCTCTTCCAAGAGCTTGCCAACGGCAGCAACCTGCAATCTCACAATCTGCTCAATCTCCTCCTCGTTTAGGGGTGTGAACATTATCGTTTCGTCGATGCGGTTGAGGAATTCGGGGCGTATTGTCTTTTTCAGCATCTCCATAATCTTCTCTTTCGTCTCCTCGATGATGGTTTCCCGGTTGCCTGCATCGATTTTTTCGAACTGCTCCTGTATGTAGCTGCTGCCGAGGTTGCTGGTCATTATTATTATGGTATTCTTGAAATTGACCACACGACCCTTGTTGTCGGTAAGGCGCCCGTCGTCGAGAACTTGTAACAGTATGTTGAATACATCGGGGTGCGCCTTCTCAATCTCGTCGAACAATACTACCGAGTAGGGCTTGCGCCGAACGGCTTCGGTGAGTTGCCCGCCTTCGTCGTATCCCACGTATCCCGGAGGGGCGCCGATGAGTCGTGAGACGGAGAATTTCTCCTGGTACTCACTCATATCAATTCTCGTCATCATTGTCTCGTCATTGAACAGGTACTTGGCGAGAGCCTTTGCCAGCTCAGTCTTTCCCACGCCTGTTGTTCCTAAGAAGATGAATGAGCCGATGGGGCGCTTCGGGTCCTGCAGGCCTGCGCGGCTGCGGCGTACGGCATCGCTGACTGCCTGTATTGCCTCCTCCTGTCCTATTACGCTCTTGTGCAGTTCCTCTTCAAGGTTCAGCAGTTTTTCTCGTTCGCTCTCCAACATCTTGCTCACTGGGATACCTGTCCAGCGTGATACAATGTCGGCAATGTCCTCGGCTGTAACCTCCTCTTTTATCATAGCATTGGCACCCTGTGCGTTGCGCAGTGCATTCTGTGTGGCGGTTATTTCCTCCTCGAGCTTTGTTATCTTGCCATAGCGTATCTCGGCAACACGCCCGTAGTCGCCCTCGCGTTCGGCACGCTCTGCCTCGAATTTCAACTCCTCTATTTCGTGCTTGGCGTTCTGTATGCTGTCGGCAAGTTCCTTCTCCTGCTGCCATTTTGCACGCTTGGCACTCTCCTGTTCTTTGAGAAGCGATATCTCCTTGCCCAATTCGGCGAGCTTCTTCTCATCCTTCTCGCGTTTTATTGCCTCTCGTTCAATTTCGAGCTGCTTAATGTGGCGCTCTATCTCATCCAGTTCCTCTGGCAGTGAGTTGCGCTCCATTCGCAGCTTCGATGCCGCCTCGTCGATAAGGTCTATCGCCTTGTCGGGGAGAAAACGCTCCGGTAAATACCGGCGGCTCAGTTCCACCGCGGCGGTGATGGCCTCGCTGCGGATGGAGAGATGGTGGTGGGCTTCATAGCGGCTGCGCAGGCCGGT
>CALBKR010000092.1 GCA_937896105.1 uncultured Bacteroidales bacterium | reverse complement strand
ACAAGCAGGTCGAAGGGGGTGGAGTAGTCGAGCTCCGTCTCTGCAACCGGCATCGCAGCTTCAAAGTATTCAATGACTTTTTTATATAACTCGGCTTTTTTCATAGATGTGTTATAATGTAAAAACAGAAAAGTGAAAGATTTTACCGCAAGCGGTTTCAACTCTCACTTCTCATCTTTCCGTTTTCACCTTTTACATTTCCGTTATACTATAAACTCCCTTATCTCGCAGTTGCCGAACAGGGTAACATCCCTGTGGGTAACGCCTTTGATTTCGGCTTCCATAATGCGGCAGAAGAATCCGTGGCTGAAGGCGAGGATTTTCTTTCCCGGGTATTCGCGACGCACCTTATCGAGGAACTTGTGTGCACGTTCCTTCATCGACTCCTCGGTCTCCACAGTCTCGTTGAGCACGGCTCCTTTTATTGGTGTGCCGGCAAGGTTGCCAAGGTCGCGTTCGCGCAGCAACGGCTCCTTGATGAATGTGCACTCCCTTCCTTCGAGGGCAATCTCGGCTGTGTCGAGGCAACGCTTGAGGTCACTGCATAGCACCACATCGAACTCGAGTCCTGCGATGCGTGGTCGCAGCGAGCGCGCCTGCTCTATACCAAGCTCCGAGAGGTGTCCCGGGGTCTGTCCCTGGAACAGGCCTTTCGAGTTCTCGATAGTCTCGCCGTGGCGAGTCATATATATGGTTGTGGCCATTGTATGATGACGGGTTTAATTCGCGCTCTCAAAGAGCTTGAGGAAACGTACGTCGTTTTCGCTGAACAAACGCAAATCCTTTACCTGGTATTTGAGGTTGGTGATGCGCTCGATGCCCATACCGAATGCGTAGCCGGAATACTCCTTGCTGTCGATGCCGCAAAGCTCGAGCACGTTGGGGTCTACCATACCGCAGCCCAAAATCTCTACCCATCCGGTGTTCTTGCAGAATGGGCATCCCTTTCCGCCGCAGATGTTGCAGCTGATGTCCATCTCGGCGCTTGGCTCGGTGAATGGGAAGTATGAGGGGCGCAGGCGTATCTTTGTCTCCTTGCCGAACATCTCCTGGGCAAAGAGCAGAAGCACCTGCTTGAGGTCGGTGAACGATACGTTCTTGTCTACGTATAGACCCTCCAGCTGGTGGAAGAAGCAGTGTGCGCGGTAGCTGATGGCCTCGTTGCGGTAGACACGGCCCGGAGCTATGATGCGTATCGGCGGTTGGCTTGTCTCCATCACGCGGCTCTGCACGCTGCTGGTGTGTGTGCGCAGGATGATATCGGGGTGTGCCTCTACAAAGAATGTGTCCTGCATATCACGTGCTGGGTGGTCTTCGGCAAAGTCCATCGATGAGAATACGTGCCAGTCCTCAACACCGTTGGCAATTGAGAATCCCAGGCGGGAGAAGATGTCTACTATCTCGTTCTTTACTATCGAAAGCGGGTGGCGTGTGCCGAGTGTGGTGGGGTAGGCCGGGCGTGTGAGGTCAATCTCGCACTGTGTCTCCTCCTTGCTTTCAAGCTGCTCCTTGAGGGCATTGAAATGGTCGAGAGCGGCATTCTTCAGCTCGTTTATCTTCACTCCGACCTCGCGTTTCTGCTCGGCAGGCACCTCGCGGAATTCGGCCATAAGCCCGTTGATTATACCTTTCTTGCTCAGATATTTAAGGCGCAGTGCCTCCAGTTCCTCGGCATTGGTTGCTGTGGTGGTCTTTATCTCCTCGAGCAACCCGTTTATCTTTCCTATCATATTGTTATTTGTTGTTTTTTGTCTTTATCGCGCAAAGTTAAGCAAAAACGGCGTAAAAAACGAAATAAAATGGAATAATAGTAAACCTTGATATTTTTTTGTCCTGTACCGATAAAATGTACAAAAACATTTTGACATTGGATAATTTTTTTCCAATTTTGCAAACTATGTAAAACCGGGGTATATCGTATGATATACAAAATGCAGAGAGACAATGGAGTATCAGAAAATTGACGCAGAGGTCGAGCAACTGCTGGTGCGTCTTGCACGACGCTTTTCGGCCGAGGATATCGAGCGCATCGAGAGTGCCTACCAGTTGGCGCGCGAGGCTCACAAGGAGCAACGCCGCAAGTCGGGTGAACCATACATTATGCACCCTGTGGCGGTAGCCAAGATTGTGGCCGAGGAGCTGCGCTTGGGGCCGAATCCTATAATAGCAGCTTTCCTGCACGATGTTGTCGAGGATACCCCTTATACAAACGAGGATATATGTGAGCGTTTAGATAAGGAAAATATGGTAGCTTTATTGTATAAAAAAATACCCTGTGCCTCATATGAAGCACAGAGTATTTAAATTTAAATTTCGTAGTTCTTTGCAAATTCCAGTGCAAGCTTAACTGTATTTTCAAGGTCTTCCAGATCTACTGTTCCCACCGCTGTGTGCATATATCTCTGAGGT
>CALBKR010000091.1 GCA_937896105.1 uncultured Bacteroidales bacterium | reverse complement strand
GAGCTAGCGAGTCTACCTAATTGCCGTTAAGCGAGTGCAAAGATACGACTAAAATTGGAAATGGCAAACTTTTCGGCCTATTTTATCGCATCTTTTTATTTTTGGAGAACGCAGGGAGGTTGCTTTGCAAGCAGAAACAGACTATTCGGTTCCTTCACCGTGAGTTTCTGCGGCACCACCGCCCTGCAATCCCTTATTTATACGGGCACTGCCGATAGCCTCTTTCAGAATTACCTCCTCGGCCTGGTTTGAGGTCTCGGCAATTTCGTTATACCGTTTTATATATGCAAGCAGCAGGGTTGTCAGCGGCAGGGCGACAATCATTCCAAGCAGGCCAAGAAGATGCCCCCAAATCGAGAGCGACAACAGGAGCACTGCCGGATGAAGGTTCATACGCTTGCCCATTATCCTTGGTACAAGAATGAGGTCCTGAATGAGCTGCACGACAAGCATCACCAGAAGAGCCATAAGCATTATCGGCCAGAAATCGGCGCCTGTGTTTGCAGCCTTGAGCATTGACAGCAACGCCATAGGCAAGATGGACACCACCTGCAGATAGGGAACAAGATTAAGCATACCGGTGAACATACCGAAAGCAATTGCTGCCGGGAAATCTATCAGCCAATAACCTATAGAAAAGAGGATGCCTACGCATAACGCCACAAGCGCCTGCCCGCGGAAATACTGGTTCATACCATAGACAAGGTCGCTCCACAGTTTGGTGACAACACCACGCCATTTCTTGGGAATGTATGGTTTCCATCCTTTTGACACACGCTCGAAATCGAGCAGTATGAAGAAGAGATAGAGCATTATGAGCGAGATGTTGAGTATCTGCCCGACAACATCCACCGTACCGAGCAGCACTACCGACACGCGCTCACCCAAAAGCTCAAGAAAGCCTGTATCCCCCGACTGCTGCAATGTATCGGCAAAACCATACTCTGCAGCCATATCCTTGAAGAAATTCATTATAGGCTCGGGTATCGAGCCGTCGTTGATGTTCTGTCCCAGAAAAGAGACCGTTATATCCTTCAAGGCATAGAGTTCGCTGAACATCGAAGGGACAACGAGCATTATTATGCCATAGATAACCACAACAACAAGCAACAACGCCACAACTATCGACAGGGCGCGGAACTTTACACGCATTTTGTTCTGCACGAAGTTGACCAGTGGGTTTAGCATATATGCAAGCAGCCAAGCTATGGCGAAAGGCAACAGCACACTGCTAAGACTGTCGAGCACAAAATATGCCACGACACACGCCACTACCAGCAGCACGATACGCAGGAAACGCCCCAATGTTATTTCACTCTGTTTCATACACAATCACTCCTTTTCAGTTACACGTTTATCCTCTACCCCACCGACCAGCAACACAAACTCACCGCGCGGCTCGTGAACAGTAAAATGCTGCACCAGTTCATCAAGGGTACCGCGCACACACTCCTCGTGGAGCTTTGATATCTCTCGCGCGGCAGCGGCCTGACGCTCGCCGCCGAAGACATCGGCAAACTGTGCAAGGGTCTTCAGCACGCGATAGGGCGACTCATAGAAAATCATCGTGCGCTGCTCATCCTTCAACGAGTTGAGCTTTGTCTGGCGCCCCTTCTTCTGCGGCAGGAAGCCCTCGAATACAAACCTGTCCGACGGTAGTGCCGAACTCACCAGCGCCGGCACAAAAGCCGTTGCTCCTGGCAGGCACTGCACCTCTACGCCACCCTTCACAGCTTCGCGCACAAGTAGAAAGCCCGGGTCGGAGATTGCCGGTGTGCCGGCATCGGATATCAGCGCCACGTGATGCTCACTGTTGGCAATGCGCTCCACAAGCGAGCCCACAGTCTTGTGTTCGTTGAACTTGTGATGCGAATACATAGGCACCTGGATATCGAGGTGCTTCAACAGTTTTGCCGATGTACGTGTATCCTCGGCAAGCACAAAATCGGCCTCACGCAGAATCCTTATCGCACGCAAAGTAATATCCTCGAGGTTGCCTACAGGTGTAGGCACAACATATAACATTCCCATAGCAGAACTTTGTCAAATATTATGCAAAATAAACACAAATATTCAAACAACCTCCAAAAACTCTTTTAATTTTACTAAAAAAGCGGTTACTGCGGCTCCAGAGCGTGCCTTCAAAAGTTGTTGATAACTTATGCGGAATAATTGCTCCAATTAGCATCATATTCTTTATCTTTGTTAGCGCACTGCCCGAAAGCGATGCAGCATTGCGTGAGGAACCTCGCTGTTTGAGACATCTCACACACGTTGTTCGTGCAGCCACATTGTCGCCTAAACAAAAAACACGATATACCAATGAACAGATTTTCAGAATTCAACCAGATGGAGACATCGCGCCGCGGACGCATCGAGGTAATCTGCGGCTCAATGTTCTCAGGAAAG
>CALBKR010000090.1 GCA_937896105.1 uncultured Bacteroidales bacterium | reverse complement strand
ACGGGGCGCATCTGATTGACCTTTATTGGATAGACGATGAAATTCTCGGCTTTATAGTTGTACTCCTCGGATGCTATCTTGAAACAGCCCGATATTTTCTCGATGCGGTTGTCAAGAATGTCGGGGAAGCGGATGAGGACGGGGGCGGCTACGTCGCGCAGCTGTAACTCGTCCATTAGTTGTTTTAAATCGACTGATACTCCGTCTTTCTTGGGGGTAACTGCTACGTTGCCCTCTTCGTTTATGCTGAAATACGAGGCTCCCCAACCTTTTATGTTGTAAAGCTCTTCCGAGTCTTCAATGCGCCATTTTCTCATTTGACTGTAATGTTAATTGGTTATTGAATGGTGTGTTTCTCAGGGTATTGTGCCGTGTGTGGTGGCGTTGTCGAATGGTATCTCTTTTATGAATTTATCTACCGAGCTGGCTATCTGGCTGCGGTCTTCGAGCTTGTCGGCAACAAAGGTGTATGCGGCCTTTTTGTAGTGGGGGGCACGCTTGGCGAGCTGCTCGTCGATGAATGTGCGCAGCTCGTCGTCGCTCTTCTCTTTTATGAGCGGACGTTTGGCGCGGGCAATGCTTAGGCGTATGAACAGTCGCTCAAGGGGGACGTCAAGATAGACGGTGGTGCCCTGACGGTTCATATAGTCGATATTGTCGAAGAAGCAGGGGGTGCCGCCGCCGGTGGATATTACAACATCCTCGAACTCGGCTACCTCGTGCAGCATACGTTGCTCTATGAGGCGGAAGCCCTCCTCGCCCTTCTCGGCAAAAATCTGTGATATGCTCTTGCGGAAGCGCTCCTCGATGTAAAGGTCGAGGTCGATGAATTGCAGCTTGAGCTCGCGGGCAAGGGCCTGTCCGAGTGTGGTCTTGCCGGCACCCATATATCCTATGAGTATTATGCGTGTCATTCTTTTTTCTTTGTGTAGCGTTTGCGACTTTTGGCTGCGGGCTTGCCGCTCTCGTCGGTCTTGTTTATTATCTCCATACACTCTTCAAGCGTCAGATTGGCGGGAACGACGCCTTTAGGCAGTTTGTAGTTGCTCTTTTTGTAGCAGATGTATGGGCCGAAGCGTCCGTTGAGTACCTGAAGCTCAGGCTCTTGGTCGAAGCTCTTTATTATCTTCTCGGCATCGGCTTTGCGCTTGTCGGCTATCAGGCTGCCGGCCTCGTCGAGGGTTATTGTCATCGGGTCGTGGCTTTTGGGCAGTGAGATATATGTGTTGCCTATCTTTATATAGGGACCGAAGCGTCCGGCGCCGATGGTTACGGCCTCGCCCTCGTATTCGCCCAGCGTGCGCGGCAGCCCGAAGAGGTCGAGCGCCTCGGCAAGGGTTATTGTTTCGAGTGTCTGTCCGGGCTTCATCTGCGCGAAGCGAGGCTTCTCCTCATCGCTTGCCGAGCCAATCTGCACGATGGGGCCGAACCTTCCGATTTTCACCGATACAGGCTTGCCGCTTGCAGGGTCGTTGCCCAGTACGCGCTCGCCCACCTTGTGCTCGTTCTTTGTCTGCACGATATTCTCCACCTTCGGCTCGAACTCCTTGTAGAAGACCGAAATGTGGTCGGTCCAGTGTCTCTTGCCGTCGGCAATGTCATCGAACTCCTTCTCCACCTTGGCCGTGAAATTATAGTCCATAATCTCGGGGAAGTACTCGAAAAGGAAGTCGTTCACAACGATACCGATGTCGGTAGGCAGCAGCTTTGCCTTCTCGGCGCCCACTGTCTCCTTGCCCTCCTTGGCTGTTATCTTTCCGTTCTTCAGTGTAAGTATGTTGTATTTGCGTGGAGTACCGCTCTTGTTGCCCTTCTCCACATATCCGCGCTGCTGTATTGTGCTGATAGTGGGGGCGTATGTCGACGGGCGGCCGATGCCGAGCTCCTCGAGCTTACGCACAAGGCTTGCCTCGGTGTAACGTGGCGGCTGCTGTGTGAATCTCTCGGTAGCCACAATCTCCTTTGTTGTTAGCACCTCGCCCTTGTGTACTGCCGGTATAGCAGGCAGGTCGCCTGTCGTGTCATCGTCGGTGCTTTCGCGGTATACCTTGATAAAACCGTCGAACACAGTAACCTCGCCTGTAGCGACGAATGTCTCGCTGTGTCCGCTTATAGAGATGTTAACCGTTGTCTTCTCGACGAGCGCATCGGCCATCTGTGAGGCGCAGGTGCGTTTCCATATAAGCTCATAGAGCCTCTTCTCGGGTACAGTGCCGTCGATGGTGGTGTTGCTCATATATGTTGGGCGTATGGCCTCGTGTGCCTCCTGTGCGCCCTTTGAGCGTGTCGCGTAGTTGCGGCTCTTGTGGTACTCTTTGCCGTACATTTCGGTCACAACCTCCTTGCACGAGCCTATGCACAGTGAGGAGAGGTTGACAGAGTCGGTACGCATATATGTGATGTATCCCGATTCATAGAGTCTTTGTGCCACCATCATTGTCTGCGATACCGTGAAACCGAGCTTGCGTGCAGCCTCCTGTTGCAGTGTCGATGTGGTGAACGGCGCTGCAGGGCTCTTCTTGAGCGGCTTTGTGCTCACATCCTCGATGGCGAATGTAGTCTCCTTGCACGATGCGAGGAAAGCCTCGGCCTCCTCCCTTGTCTTGAAACGCTTCGACAGCTCGGTGTTCAGCACATTGTTCTCGCCATCCTCGCCGGGCAGCTCGAACTGTGCAGTAACGCGGTATCCGCTCTCGCTCACGAACTTGTTTATCTCGCGTTCGCGCTCAACGATGAGGCGCACTGTCACGCTCTGCACGCGCCCTGCCGAGAGAGCCGGCTTTACCTTGCGCCACAGTACCGGTGACAGTTTGAAGCCCACGATGCGGTCGAGCACACGGCGTGCCTGCTGTGCATATACAAGGTTCGTGTCAATCTCTCTGGGGTTCTCGATAGCCGCCTGTATGGCGTTCTTCGTTATTTCGTGGAACACGATACGCTTTGTCTTTTCCGGTGTCAGCCCAAGCTCGGTATAAAGATGCCAGCTTATGGCCTCTCCCTCGCGGTCCTCATCGGATGCCAGCCACACCATTTCGGCTTTCTTCACCTCGTTCTTGAGGTTGCTCACCAGCTTCTCCTTCTCGGCCGGAATCTCATACAGCGGCTCGAAAGTCTCGGTATTGATGCTGAACTCCTTTTTTTTCAAATCACATATGTGTCCGTAGCTGGACAGCACCTTGTACTCCTTGCCAAGGAATTTCTCTATGGTCTTTGCCTTGGCAGGGGACTCAACAATAACTAAATTTTTCTGCATAACGCTGGACTACGTTTCAATTTTGCCGCAAAAGTAGGAAAGTTTTCCGTATACTGAAATCAAAAAAACGAAAAAAAACAAAAGAAAAACAGGCGTTTTTCCCCTAAAATAATATATTATTTTAAATAGGAGAAAAAAAGTGCCGGTCACTTGAATGTAACCGGCATTTTCCTTTAAAATATTTCTTTAAGAGCCATATCAGAAATTCACTGTCGCACCAAGTGAGCCTCTTATGCCGCGTGTCTCGTAGTTGGCATAATCGTAATACTTGCAGTTGAGCAGGTTATTGCCCTGTATGTAGGCGCCGAAACGCTTTGTTATCTGGTAGCTTACACGGGCATAGAGGTCGTGCTTGTCATTGAGTCTCCTGCGTGTATCACCCTTTGTGTATCGGGTGTAGTTATATCCAAGCTGCATAGTCAGGTGTTCTATTACCCTGAACTCGGCTTTGGCATTTGCGGTAATCTCGGGTTTCATAGCAAGCAGATCGCTGTTGCCGCAGTTCCAGAAATCATACCGTGCGTCGGCCGACAGCTTTACCCAGCTGAACAGGTCGCAGCCAATGCTCCCGTTCATATATATGTGGTGTGTGTTGGCCTGCGCGAAATTCACGTGCATAATAGTGAATTGTGTCACGGGCAACGGTGTGAGAGTCTGCAACAGGTCGTCCTGTGTGTAGGCGTATCCGGCATTGATGTCAAATGAAACCGGCTCCAACGATAAACGGCTGCCGATGTTTATGTCGGCAATGGTGTATGTTGGTTTCAGTCTTGCCGCACCGGATTTCGAGAAACCCCAATATGGTGTCAATGAGTTAAGTTTTGCGAAGCTGTTGTTCTCGCGTCCGCCCGTTATGCTGCCATATACCGTAGCCCAGTCGGCAAGGTTGCTCTTGACAACGATGTCGGGGGCAATGGAGAATACGGCCGCGCCTCGGGTAACGAAATTCATCTTTGTGCCAACCTTCATCAGCCATTTGCCGAACGTGAAGTTCAGGTATGGGTCAATATCAATAGAGAAATAGTCGTTGTAGCCCTTGTGTGCGCTCTTCAATGTGTTGTTGTAGATGAAACCGTCGAGGTTGATGTCCATACCCACGCTGTTCAGCAGGTCGTTGAATATTTCAAGCCTTGCGCCTCCGCCTATGCCGAAGCGTCCCTCGCCAATGCCCTCTTTAAGCCCCGAAGAGTAGCTGCGCGCAATATACTCGAAATCGCCCTTGAACTTGTACGATACCGCGCCCGAAAGGTTCGAAACACCGCCGACCGACAACATATAGTTGCGCCCGTTCTGCTTGTCGGTGAGGTCGGTTATCACATTGTCGGTGTTCTGGTAGTTGAACACATCGTTGCCGAACTTGCCGTCGACATCGAGTGTCAGCCATTTGAAGCGGTGTGTGTATCCGATGCCTGCTGCTGTGTTGAACATACGCTTCCACTCAACAAAGTCGTTACCGTTGTCAACAAGGTCGCCTGTGTTAAGAATGAAGTCTGAATCCTTGTGGTTTGAGAATGCAGTGTCGAGTGTAACTGCCCAGTTTTCTGCATACTGCTTTTCTGTAACTGACTGTGGGTCAGTCATATGGAAGAAGCTGAATGCATTTGTGTTATCAGCAGTATCAATAATGCCGATTTCACTCCACCAGCCGCGGTCTGCATTACCAACGCGGGAGCAGTATTTTGTGCCTTCACGGAGACCTTTAATCTCAATAGTATGGCGATTTACCTGTGTCTTGTGAGTAATAATGCCGATAAATCCTAAGTCGATTGCGTAGTATTCACGTTCAGCATCAATTTCACAATTTGTGTCAATATCAACATCTACTGTTGTGCCTTTACTGAAATC
>CALBKR010000089.1 GCA_937896105.1 uncultured Bacteroidales bacterium | reverse complement strand
AAAGCGCCAATTTCTTGCGGGCCTTCTACGGCTTGGAGGAAACCTAATCCTTCGGTTTTCCTTTGAATACCAAGGACGCCAGAAAACCGAAAACCAAAGCGGCGGCATAAGCCCTCACAAAAGGCTCTCACCAATTGAGAGTGCACAGGTAATCATAAAACACGTTACCGACGGCCTTGCATTAGCCGAGCGCGAGGGGTTGCCAAAGAGAATAAGGGAGTTCATCTCGACACACCACGGTTTGTCAAAAACAGGATATTTCTATATTACCTACAAGAACGAGCACCCTGACGAGGAGATTGACGAAAAGCTCTTCACATACCCGGGGCCAAGACCGCACACTAAGGAGCAGGCCGTGCTGATGATGGCCGACTGCGTGGAGGCGGCATCGCACAGCATCAAGGAGTACACCGAGGAGAATATATGCAAACTTGTAGACAACATAATAGATGCCAGGTTCAGAGAGGGAGAACTGCTTATGAGCCCGCTCACTTTCCAGGATATATTCACTGTAAAGGAGGTATTCAAGAAGAGGCTGATGGCCATCTATCATACACGCATAAGCTACCCTACCGAGAAGAAGAAGGACTAAACAAAACCGACACGAAAAGAGTTGACACCCGCTGTAATGCTTCAGGGTGTTGACTCTTCCTTTTTTATACAAGATGAAAGGGATTCTACATTACATCTGGTCCAAAGGAGTGCTGCAGAAGAAGACATTGCAAACGACCGGCAAGAATACAGTACGCGTAGTCTATACCGGCAAATGCGATACTGAAAACCCCCACATATTCATGGATGCGAAAGTAGAAATAGACGGAACCGTATGGTGCGGGGATGTTGTGCTTCACGAAAATAACAGTACCCGACCACACGACACACAGGATACCGAGAGTTCCGGCTGTACCATCCTGCACATTTGCTTGAGTGGAGATTGCGACACCGCAATAATCAAGGAGAAGCAGACGGAGTGCTTGAGTTTGGAAATTCCAAAAGAACTCGTGTGTGAGTTCAAGACTGCCGAGCAGCGCTCACGCCGTTTCCCCTGCGAAGCGACAATTGCAGAGCTGCCGACAATACAACTGCATAGCACCCTCTCGCGTCTGCTTGCCGAGCGCCTTGAAGAGAAACAGAAAATCATTGACCGCATATTCACACAATGCGACCAAAGATGGGATGACACACTGCTAAAGGTAGCCATACGCAGTTTTGGCTTTGGGATACAGAGCGATGTTTTCGAAGAGTGGGGAAACCTGCTCAACACGCAGGCTTTGGGCAAGCACAGCAACAACCTCACACAGATTGAGGCTATATTATTCGGGCAGGCCGGACTGCTCGATGAGGAGAGCATACCCTGTTATTACAGGCAGTATGCGATTGGAAATGATTATTTCAATGAACTGAAAAGGGAA
>CALBKR010000088.1 GCA_937896105.1 uncultured Bacteroidales bacterium | reverse complement strand
CTCGGTATTTTGCTTGCAGGATGGAGCAGTAACAACAAATATTCGATGATTGGTGCCGTGCGCAGTGGTGCGCAGATGATTAGCTACGAGCTCTCTATCGGCCTTTGCATCTTGGTGGTTGTGATACTCAGCGGCACGATGCAGATAAGCGAGCTTGTCGATATGCAGCGTAGCGGCTGGTTCATCTTCCGCGGACACATTCCCGCCTTCATCGCATTCATAATATATCTGATTGCAGGAAATGCCGAGACCAACCGCGCCCCCTTCGACCTGCCCGAGGCCGAGTCGGAGCTCACCGCCGGCTTCCACACCGAGTACTCGGGAATGCACTTCGGATTCTTCTATGTGGCCGAGTTTATGAACCTCTTCATTGTGGCCGGCATTGCAAGCACCCTGTTCTTGGGCGGCTGGGCACCGCTGTACATCACAGGCCTCGACGCATTCAACAGCATTATGGACTATATCCCGGGCATTGTATGGTTCCTCGGAAAGACATTCTTTGTAATATGGTTGCTTATGTGGGTGCGCTGGACTTTCCCGCGTATGCGTATCGACCACGTAGTGTCGCTCGAGTGGAAATATCTTATCCCCATAGGCCTTGTGAACCTGCTTATAATGACGCTGTGCGTGGTAATGGGATGGACATTCTGATAAAATGAAACTATTGTAAAGATGAAACAAAGAAATACATATATAGGTAAGATACTCTTCTCGGTATCATCGTTGGCAACGGGACTAAAGACCACCCTCAACGAGTTTTTTACCCGCAAGGTAACCGAGCAGTACCCCGAGAATCGCAAGACACAGAAAATATCGGAGCGCCACCGTGCACGCCTCTATATGCCGCTCGACGAGAACGGCAACAACAAGTGCATCGCTTGTGGACTATGCGCCAACAACTGCCCCAACGGCACAATAACCATAAAGACAAAGATGGTTACCGACCCCGAGACCGGAAAGAGCAAGAAAATGCTCGATGAATACACCTACGACCTCGGCTGCTGTATGTTCTGTCAGTTGTGCGTGAATGTGTGTCCTAAGGACGCCATTGCCTTCAGCAACGATTTTGAGAATGCGGTGTTCGACCGTAAGAAACTAATAATCAAGCTAAACAAATAAAAATAGAGTTATGGAATTTTCGACGAACCTATTGATATTCTCGGGGCTTGCACTGCTTATGATGGCCGCAGCGTTTGCAGCGGTAACGACAAGCAGAATTATGCGCGCCGTAACCTATCTGCTTTTTGTACTTTTCGGCACGGCAGGCCTCTATTTTATGTTACACTACACATTCTTGGGCGCTGTGCAGATAATTGTATATGCCGGTGGAATTGTGGTGCTCTTTATCTTTGCCGCGCTGCTCATTGGAAAGGGCACCATTGACGTTACCCATACATCGAACCGCAGATACCTTGCCGGACTGTTGGCCTCGCTCTCGGGAATGTCCTGCGCAAGGTAATCCTCCACCATCAGCGCATAATTGGACATATCCCCCATCACCAGCAGATCCGTCACCGTGTTGGCGATCTCGGTCAGCGCCTCCTCCGATGCATTCACCGCCATTGACTTGGCCACATTCTTGGCGATAGACTTGATCCCCGTCACCGGAACATCCTTCAAGCCCTTCAGATTGCCGATGCTGACCCGCTCAAACAGCCCTTCTGCCGTTCCTGCCAGCAAGCCGGTCAAGATTGCCTGCTCATCGCTTGCGCCCCTCTCGTGGGCGTCACGCGCCGCAGAAGCGCCCGCAGAGGTACCCAGCATCCAACCGCCGGCAAGAGGGCCAAATACGCCCGCCGCCAAGCTGTCCGCCGCGCTCATCCCCGTCTGATACAGGAATTTCCACACGGGGCTGTCGATGTTCTCCGCAACTTTATTGCGAATGGTTTCCGTCGATTTTCCGATTTGCTGTGCACGGGAATTATAGTCAATGTCTTCTCCGGTGAAAATTTTCTTTACGCCTTGCGCAGTTAAATCTGCCGCAGACAAAGCACCGCCCAGCA
>CALBKR010000087.1 GCA_937896105.1 uncultured Bacteroidales bacterium | reverse complement strand
TAAAGAAACAGGAAATCAGGCAATTGCCTGATTTCCTGTTTCTTTATATTTGTCACATATGGTCATATTCCGCAAGCATCTTCCTCATCGTATCCTGGCATTTCCAGACCCCCTCATCCGACATAACCCACTCGCATAGTTCCTCGGTAGTGGGACTTGAATGGATACATATAGAAACTACATAAGGGCATCCCTTCTTGTATACCTTCAGGGTGAGATATAGTTCATCTGTTCTCCTGTCATAATTGATTACTGCCTGGCCTAAAAAGAACGAATCTTTCTCGTTCCACCAGTATGAATCGACCTCGTATTTGAAATCGTAACCTTTTTCCCTGCCGACATCGAGCAAATCACGTTTCTGAGATTCTGTCACAAGTGATACTTTCAGCCGGTAGAGGAGATTTCTTGTCATCTGGTCAAGATGTTCTGGTACATAATCGAGCAACATAATATTGGGGATTTAATAATAGTCTCTCTACTAATCTGCAAATATACAAACAAACGAGCGAGATAGTCAAAGTTTTACTTTGACATTTCAAAGCGAGTGCAGAAAATATTCGAGGTTTACCTCAAATATAAAAAAATCCACGATATTGTTTATGGGCAACATATAAAATTTTGTCGTGAAAATATTATTGACTATCTTCGCGGTATATTAGGTAAAAAAATGATTGAACGCCACTTTATACTCGACGGCATTGACCTCATAGGATTCTACGGGGCGGGGAACGTGCACCTGCAAATGCTGAAGAGACTGCACCCCAAACTGCGCATTGTCGCCCGTGACAACATAATCAAGGCTATGGGCGATGATGATGAGTTGGAGCGTTTTGGCAGGGTAATAGAACTGCTGAAAGAGTACTGTAACAAGTACAACAGCCTTAACGAAGAGGCAATTATAGACGCCGTAAACGGCAAGCGTGGCGACAAAGGTAGCGACAGCAATGTAATCGTCTACAATATAAACGGGCGCCCCATATACCCACGCACTGAGAACCAGTGCCGCCTTGTCGAGGAGTACCGGAAGAACGATATGGTATTTGCGGTAGGCCCTGCAGGTACCGGAAAGACATATACCGCCATTGCCCTTGCAGTGAAGGCACTGAAGAACCGTGAGATAAGGAAGATAATCCTCAGCCGCCCGGCTGTGGAGGCCGGCGAGAAACTGGGGTTTCTGCCGGGTGATATGCGCGACAAGATAGACCCCTATCTGCAGCCGTTGTATGACGCACTCGAGGATATGATACCTATGGCCAAGCTCAAGGAGCATATGGACAGCAACGTGATACAGATAGCTCCGCTTGCCTTTATGCGCGGACGTACGCTGAACGATGCAGTGGTGATACTCGACGAGGCGCAGAACACTACCCCACAGCAGATAAAGATGTTCCTCACCAGAATGGGAAACAACACAAAGATGATAATAACGGGTGACCTGACACAGATAGACCTTCCGCAGAACAACACATCGGGTCTGTTGCACGCGCAAAGAGTGCTTAACGGAGTTCCAGGCATCGGTTTTGTGACACTCACAAAGAAGGACATCGTGCGACACAAGCTTGTGACACGCATTGTCGAGGCATACGAGAAGCACGAAAGGGAGGAGGCGGCAAAGAATAAAAAATAATCAATTAAAAAATAGCACAATGGCAAAAGCATTAACAAACACAGAATTCAAGTTCGAGAACCAGACAAACGTATATCACGGCAAGGTGCGCGATGTATATACCGTAGGCAACGACAAACTGGTTATGGTAGCTACCGACCGCATATCGGCATTCGATGTGGTACTGCCCAAGGGTATTCCCTTCAAAGGCCAGATGCTGAACCAGATAGCTGCAAAGTTCCTCGACGCCACAGCCGACATTGTCCCCAACTGGAAGCTCGCAACACCCGATCCAATGGTAACCGTGGGTGTAATGTGCGAGGGGTTCCCCGTTGAAATGATTGTACGCGGTTACCTTTGCGGTTCGGCTTGGCGTGCCTACAAGAGCGGAGTGCGCGAAATCTGCGGTGTAAAGCTGCCCGAGGGGATGAGGGAGAACC
>CALBKR010000086.1 GCA_937896105.1 uncultured Bacteroidales bacterium | reverse complement strand
TATTAAAGGTTTAGAAAATTATAATAAAATTAATAATAAAAATTTGAGCTATGGTCAGTATATAGCTTTCATTTTACCAAAGGAAAAGAAAAAATGCAATTTATAACGTCTTGTCTGTTTGGGCTTGAAAAATTTGTGGGCGAGGATATCGATGCTTTAGGATATAAAAGAATTGAAACAATAGACGGCAGAGTAACTTTTGAGGGAGATATTTCGGCTGTAGCAAGGGGAAATATAAATTTCAGATATTCTGAAAGAGTATATATTAAATTAGGAGAGTTTGAAGCTTTTTCGTTTACAGAATTATTCGATAATGTGGAAAAATTGAAATTTTCGGATTTTATAAATAAAGATGATGAAATTATCGTAACGGGAAGCTCTGTAAGATCAAAGCTTTTCTCAGTCAGAGACTGTCAGAGCATCATAAAGAAAGCTATTATAAAATCACTTGAAAAATCCTATGGTGTAACCTTTTTTCCCGAAACCGGAGTTAAAAAAAGGATTGAATTTTTTATATTTAATGATAAGACTTTATCCATCATTTGTTCATAATCATAATTATCAACTCTTAAAATTGTACATCCTTGCAATATAATGCATGCAAAAAATAATATTAAACACTTTTTCACAAATTCACCTACTTTAAGCATATTATACCAAAAAAAAAGAAAAAATAAAACCTATTATTTTTCCTTATAAGCTTCTAACCTACAAATTCTGATTCCTTGTTCATTAAATTTCTTTTCATACTCTGTTGCAACATTATGTTCTATCATATTATTATATAAATCTAGTGTGATACTTTTTAGTGTATATCCATATGTACTTAACGATTCGATAGAAAAGGCAAATAAATCTATATTATCTGTTTTTTGGAAAATCTTTTTATCTCCAGAAAATACAGAATCGTATTTAGATAATAAATTATGTGATGTTAACCTTCTTTTTTCATGCCTTTTCTTTGGCCACGGATCCGAAAAATTAAGATATATTGTATCAATTTCATTTTCAAATACACTTTCTATTTCATTAGCGTCCATTCTTATTAATCTTAAATTAGGTATTTCCTCTTCTATTTTTTCTATAGCTCTTACAATAACACTATCAAATTTTTCTATACCTATAAAATTAATATTTGGATATTTCATTGCATTTTCTATAATAAAATCTCCCTTACCCATACCAATCTCTATATAAATATCATTATTATTATTAAATAAACTATTCCATTTACCCTTATATTCTTTCGGATTATTAACATAATAAACACCTTGTTCTACTACTTTATCAGCATCTTTAACATGTTTTAATCTCATACTTCCTCCTAATTTTTTAATAATTTTTTAACTCTTTCATCATTTTTAGTATTTATAATTATTTTACCATCAAGATATCTTCTTAAACACAAATTATATGTAGTAACATTTTGTGGAATTTTATTATCTTTTAAATATTTTACAATTAATTGTTTTTCTTCTAATAAAATTATTCTATTACCTACCATTTGGATACTATCAGAATTTAAAATTTTTGCTATATCTTTAAAATTATCTTTTGTAGCTTTCTTATTTTTAGCAAAAAAAGTTTTTAAAATTCTATAATCATCAACACTTAATTTAACACCAAATTCATTAATAGTACTTAATAAAAAATCAAAATCTAACTTAGTAAATAAATAATAATCTATAATATCAAACTGTCTAATAGAATCTTCATCACATTTTATTCCATTTTTTAAATAATCTACTAATTTATAGATCATTCCTATAATAATAGCAAACCTTCTATTTCTTTGTTTATCAATCTTGTCTTTATATTTTATATAGTTATCAATATCATATTTTTCTGACAATTCAATAATTTTATCTAGTACCTCCATTTTTATATTATTCTTTATGTTTTTCAAAGTTCAACAGGGTTTTTCCTTATCCTCCACTCGGCAGGATAGAGATTGTTGGCCCTGTTACCGACATTCTTTGCAAAGCCTACCGGTGCTTCCTTATATGTGAGCAGCAGATAACCCAACGGCATCTGTTCAAGCTGCAATGCCTCGCGATGCAGATAGGACAAAGCCTGTTCGCGCTCAAGATCAACCACCGTAAAAGCATCCTTCCTGAGTCTGTTACTCATCGCCAATTGATGCAACGGCAACAATTTGTCGTTCTTTATATCTGCAACGGGCAAAGCAAAATGCAACACTCTCAACTTACGTTGCAAAGCAAGCATTGCTGCAGTGTGTTCACGTGGAGTTGCCACTATTCTGTCACCCAACTGGAGCAGATCAAAGCCACCCGGTTCCTTCAGCCACAGCTCCACCTGCGATTTCAGTTTGGCAGGAACTGCCTGCCAACGCTCGCTACGGGGTTGTGCCAACGGAGCATCGCCATTCTTGCGCAACACGGCAAGGAAGAAACCTTCGCCCGCCGTATAACCCGGCAGGAAACGGTACACAGGCAAATCGTTACCGACAAGAGACCCTGTTATACCCCATCCATCGCCAACCTCAAGCGGCAATAGTGTCGCACCGAGTTCTTCGGCAATCCATTTCACGCACTCCTCGTTCTCTTCACTGTTGAATGTACATGTACTGTACACCAACAATCCCCCGGGGCGCAGCGACGACCAGATATCGGTGAGTATGCTACGCTGACGGGCGACACACTGCGCTACATTGGAGAGGCTCCACTGCTCCACCGCCCCCGGATCCTTGCGGAACATACCCTCACCCGAACAGGGCGCATCCACAACCACAAGGTCAAAGAAATTGGCAAATGGAGCGAAATCAGCCGGTTCGTTACGTGTCACAACTGCCGACAGGTTTCCCCATTTAATAACATTCTCGGCAAGCACCTGAGCACGCTGTGGTACAGGCTCGTTCGACACGAGCAGACTGCCCTCGGGCAGAAGCGACAGAAGATGAGTCGTCTTTCCTCCGGGCGCTGCGCACAAGTCGAGCGCACGAACGGGCGTATGAATATATTGCTTTACAACCTGTTCAATGAACATCGACGATGCCTCCTGTACATAGTAGCACCCTGCATGAAACAAAGGATCGGCAGTAAACAGCGGACGAGACGGAAGGTAATAGCCCTCTGCCGCCCAAGGAACAGGCTCGCCGGTATTGCAGGCAAAAGGCTTTGCTGCATTACGGCGTATGCTAACAACAGGCTCATCATCAAGAGCCTTGTGAAAGCGGGCGAACCTCTCCTTACCGAAGAGCCGTTCAGTCCTGTCGACAAAAGCAGCATCCAGTTTCATTTTCATCACAAACCGCCATCAGACACCATTAGTGCACAAAAAGGCATATTCCCGACAAATATACAAAAAAATATGTCAGCAAACGGCAATAGCGATAAAAAAATTGGGCATCCGGAGTAAGTTCACGCATACGCAGAAACTGCCACAACGGCATTTGGACAAAAAGTATAAAAAAGGGTGGCAAAGATAGGATTTTTTGATACGAAACCTTAACTTTGTAACAAGTTACAAAAAGCATTATGAAACAATATCTAAACCTGCTCGACCGCATCTTGACGGAGGGCACAAAGAAAGACGACCGCACCGGAACCGGAACCTTGAGCGTATTCGGACACCAGATGCGTTTCAACCTCGAGGAGGGTTTCCCTTGCCTCACAACAAAGAAGTTGCACTTGAAGTCGATAATACACGAACTGCTATGGTTTCTCAATGGTGACACGAATGTAAAATACCTGCAGGAAAACGGGGTACGTATCTGGAACGAATGGGCCGACGAGAACGGCGACCTCGGACACATATACGGCTACCAGTGGAGATCGTGGCCCGGATACAACGGCGAACACATAGACCAGATAAAGGAGGTTGTGGAGACAATAAAGCACAACCCCGACTCGCGCCGCATCATTGTAAATGCATGGAACGTGGGCGAC
Source organism: uncultured Bacteroidales bacterium (assembly GCA_937896105.1). Next base: position 7,202 of record CALBKR010000086.1, on the reverse strand, counting down.
ATAAAGAATATGAACCTGCCACCCTGCCACGCAATGTTCCAGTTTTATGTAGCAGACGGCAAACTGAGTCTCCAACTCTACCAACGCAGTGCCGACTGTTTCCTTGGCGTACCGTTCAACATCGCATCATACGCCCTACTGTTGCAGATGATGGCACAGGTCACAGGCCTGAAAGCCGGTGAGTTCATCCACACATTGGGCGATGCACATCTCTACCTTAACCATATCGAACAGGCCAAACTGCAGCTTACACGTGACCCCAAGAAACTGCCGAGAATGGTCATCAACCCCGATGTTAAGGATATTTTCTCCTTCAAATACGAAGATTTCTCACTCGAGGACTACGACGCACACCCGCACATCAAGGGCGTTGTAGCCGTATAAACGACGGAAAATGTACAAGTTAGCACTTATAGCAGCAATTGCAAAGAACAATGCCATCGGGCACGAAAACAGGCTCATATACTGGCTGCCCAATGACCTGAAGCGTTTCAAGGAACTCACCACAGGGCACACTATAATAATGGGCAGCAACACATTCCGCTCATTACCGAAGGGAGCGCTCCCCAACCGTCGCAACATAGTACTCTCACGGAAAGAAAAGTCATTTCCCGGCTGCGAGACATTCTCCTCACTCGAAGAAGCACTCGCAAACTGCACAAACGAGGATATTGTATACATTATCGGCGGAGAGACACTTTACAAAGCAGCATTGCCAATTGCAGATATCCTGTGCCTGACCGAAGTTGACGATACGCCGGCGCAGGCCGACGCATTCTTCCCGCAGTTTGCCCGCAACGAATGGGAAATCATAGAACAGGAGGAGCACACAGCCGACGAGAAGCACGGTTTCAACTATAGTTTTACCACATATATCAGAAGAGTATAAAAGACATATAGGACGACGACTGCGCCAACGACATTCAAAGCAGCGCATCACTGCAGAACAGCAACAAAAAAAATGGCATCAATTGATGCCATTTTTTATATTCAGGATGTCGTTACAAATCAATTACCGCCAGTGCTCTTCTTTGCTTCGTTTGCAGAATAGATAATCTGCAAAGCATAAGCTTTACGCAACTGCATCTTGACGTCTGACAACAGACCCATATCGACATTATTGTCAACTTTAAGCGCAACTTTCATCTTAGAAGCCTTCTCACCGCCCATACGCTCTGCCAGGCTCTCCTTCTCCTCGAGAATATATGTCTTGAGGTTACCCACCTCACGACGGGACAACTGGCGGTCGTTAAGCTGTATACCAGCCTCTTGGCTCTCCTTATTGTTCATAGGAGTACCGATATAGATATTGGTTATCGCAGATTTGCGCTCCAATTTCGTCAACTCAGTACCGCTCGGCAACTCTACCTGTACCTTTACCTCCTGCTCACGCATAGATGTTACAATCATAAAGAAGAACAGGATCGAGAAGATCAAGTCGGGCAATGACGATGTATTCAATTCAGGCATTTCTGCCTTTCCTTTGTCGCTAAATTTACTCATATTACCTTTTCTTACCAATGTCAATAGGTTGAGCCTCGGAAATCATATTCACATAGCGGCGACGGCACAACTCGAACTCGTCGGCTGTCAACTCCTTTTCAGGATTCTGAACACCATAGACCTCCTTTGCAAACTCATCACGCAAGTCGTTGTATGCTCCGTACAAAGCCTCCTGCACCTTGAAGTACACTTCATACTTTGTAGAACGGTCAGTCTGCAAAGTTATGACATGCTTATTGTTCTGGAACACATTCTGGCCATTAGGGAACACAACATCCACGCCTTCATCATTCTTATAAACAACGGTATCCAACTTGGCCTTACGCTCGGGGAACTTGTCATTCACCACACCGTTGCCGGTATTGGCAGTGATGAACTCCTTGGCCAATTCACGGAGCTGGTCAAGTTCTTCAACCTTAAGCGGTATGGCGCTCTCCTTACCAGGAGTAACCAATATCTCGTTGTCCATATTCACATACACCTTCATAAGGTTACGCTCATGAACTTCAGGGTCATCCTGATTCTGATCCTCGGGTGGGTTTGGCAGCATCACCTGCATACCAAAGTTCGAGTTCATTGATGTCACAACCAAGAAAAAGATGAGCAGAATGAACGAGATATCCGCTGTTGAGCTGGCGTTGATACCGGGTACCTTTCTTTTACTTTTTCCCATTATTTAACTCTGTTACAAATGGTTAATCAAGAACGTAATTTAGAAATCAACAGACTTCCAATCATAAGCAGCATAGAAATTGCCAAAAGCACATACTGCAGATATATCAAGAAATCTATTTCACTCGGAGACACGAAGAAGAGTACCATCACAGCTGCTACTATTGCAATAAAACGTATAATCTTCTTGGTCAACCCCTCAGTGCTATACATAACACTCTTCACCATAGCAATGCCCTCAAAAACGAGAACCAGCAACAGCGCCACTACAACCATAAAGTAGCACAAGATCAAAGAGAGTTCTGTGAACTGCGGATACTTTATCTCAGTGACTTCGTTAGTAGCCTCTGACACCTGCTCGAGCACCAATGGATCGCCAACACAGAAGAACATCAGGAAGACGACGAGGATTACGGCAGACAAGCCATAAAGGACGTACTTTGAAATTTTTGCATAAGAATCAGCTTTCATAATTATATTTATTTAGCTGTTATTACTTTTTAAGGTTGTATTTTGTGAGCAGGTCGAGCAGTGTGATTGAAGAATCCTCCATATCAGCAACGATTGACTCGATCTTTGTAAGGATAAAGTTATAGAGCACCTGAAGAACAAGTGCAACGATAATACCGTAAACAGTTGTGATAAGAGCCACCTTCATACCGCCGGCAACAATGGTCGGAGAGATATCACCCTTTGCCTGAATCTCATCGAACGACATAATCATACCGACCACAGTACCCAAGAATCCGAGTGATGGAGCCATCGCGATGAACAATGTAATCCAAGAGCAGCCCTTCTCAAGAACAGCCGACTGGAGGCTACCATAAGAAACGATTGAACGCTCTACAGTCTCAAGACCCTCATCGATGCGGAGAAGACCCTGATAGCAGATAGAAGCTACGGGACCAGGAGTGTTGCGGCAAACAGCCTTTGCACCCTCGACATCACCCTTAGAAAGAGCATCAGCGATAGCTGCCATAAGCTTTCTTGCGTTAACCTTTGCAAGGCTGAGGTAGATGATACGCTCGATACAGAAAGCAAGACCGATAACCAAAGCGATAGATACGAGTGCCATAAACTCAGGACCACCCTCGATGAACTTGGTCTTCAAGCCCTTGTGTACAGCCATTATACCACCCTCAGAAACAACCTCGTTACCACCTTCGATAACCTGAGGTGTGTTTGCAGCCTCAATAGAATCGAGCTGTGCCTTCCAAGAATCACGAAGACCAACCAACGAATCCTTTGCAGCAGTTCTCAAGGCGAGAATTGCATCTGCCTTAATCTTATCCTTAGCTTTTTTCTTGCCCTTATTCAACTCAGCGTCTGTCAACTTCAAAGAATCGTTAAGGAAAGCCTCAAACTTCAAAGAGTCATTGAGGAGAGAATCCAGATTTGCAAAATCCACCTTCAGTTTCTCAACATCAAGAGCAACCACAGCCGGTTCCTGAGTACCCGGAGTCGTTTGCTCACCGGCATCTTTATTTTCTATTCCATTAGCCGCAGTGTTTTCTGCATTTACTTGAGCTGTAGTAAACAAGCCCAACATTGCAACAATTGCAAAAAGCTTTTTCATTTTGTGTAATTTTTAGATTAATATTTTAAGTTAATTTATTCAAAACCAGCGGAAAGAGGGGGATTCGAACCCCCGATACGCTTTTGACGTATACACGCTTTCCAGGCGTGCCTCTTCAACCACTCGAGCATCTTTCCCCAATACCGTCGGTAGCTAATCGGGTTGCAAGTTACAACTTTTTTCCCAATACCGCACTCTATTTCACGGCAAAAGTAGCTTTTTTTTTCAAATCAGTAAACATTTATTAAAAAATCGTGGCCTCTTTCGGCAAAAAATAACATTTATAAGATTTTTTAACACTTCCAGATGCCAGTTCAAACAAAAAAGAGCAAAACGTAACAAGCGTTTATAAATTATTATCTATTTTTGCATAAGAGTGTATCGGATACACCCTGACCATTATGAAAAGAGGTATATTAAGGATTATCACCGATGCTGTAAACCCATACGCCTGGATTATGGCAGCGAGAAACAAGGCTTTCGATGCAGGAGTGCTCGAGAGCCGCAGTTTCGGCACACCCACCATCTGCGTAGGCAATATCTCCGTTGGCGGTACAGGCAAGACGCCACACATAGAGTACCTCGTAAGGTTATTGAAAGAACAATACAGAGTAGCTGTGCTGAGCCGCGGATACGGTCGCAAGAGCAAAGGATATATAAAGGCCGATGCACAGACCACGATGGAGACTATAGGCGACGAGCCGTTCCAGATAAAGAACAAATTCAAGGAGATTGCTGTTGCTGTATGTGAGAAACGCGTTACCGGTATGGAGAGACTGCTCGCCGAAGAACAGGGTTTACAGGCCGTATTGCTCGACGATGCCTACCAGCACCGTTATGTAAAGGCCGGGCTCAACATACTGCTCATTGACATAAACCGTCCTCTATGGCGCGACAACGTACTGCCGTTCGGACGCCTGCGCGAGAGCGTTGCCGGAATAAAGCGAGCCGACATCGTCATAATGACAAAATGCAAGGAGATTACCCCCGGGCAGATTGCCGAGTGCCGCGACTTCATTAAAAAATATAAGGATGTGCCCGTGTTTTTCTCGACAGTGCGTTATGGAAAGCTATACCCACTGTTTGGCGACACACAGCACACCGCGGCGATAAAAAAAGATGACAACATACTGCTTGTCACAGGCATAGCAAAACCACAGCCACTGAAGGACGAAATCGAGGGGCGCGGCGCGCAAGTGACCCTGATGCAGTATGGCGACCACCACAATTTCACCACAGCCGAGGTTGAGGAGATAGCCAAGCGTTTCGGCGAGACAGGCAGCACGATGATAATCACCACCGAAAAGGATGCCACAAGGCTGTTGCACCGCACCGACCTTCCACAGGAGATACGCGACAACATATACGCTTTGCCGATAGAGATGGCAATACTTAATGGAGAAGAAGAATTGTTTAACCAAAATATTTACAACTATGTTACAGAAAATCCAAGAGACAGCTGAATTTATCAGAGGCAAGATGACTACAGTACCCGAAACAGCCATAATTCTCGGTACTGGCCTTGGCAGCCTCGTGAACGAGATAACCGACAAATACGAGATTGAATACAAGGACATCCCCAACTTCCCTCTCTCCACAGTAGAGGGTCACTCAGGCAAGCTCATCTTCGGCAAGCTCGGCAACAAGGAGATAATGGCAATGCAGGGCCGTTTCCATTTCTACGAGGGCTACTCTATGAAAGAGGTAACATTCCCAGTGCGCGTTATGCGTGAACTGGGTATCAAGACCCTTTTCGTGTCGAACGCTGCAGGCGGTATGAACCCCGATTTCCTCATCGGTGACCTTATGATTATCAACGACCACATCAATTTCTTCCCCGAGCACCCGTTGCGCGGCAAGAATATACCATACGGCGACCGTTTCCCCGATATGAGCGCAGCCTATGACAAGGAGCTCATCGCAAAGGCAAAGGAGATTGCAGCCGAGAAGGGCATCCGTGTTGTCGAGGGCGTTTACCTTGGCACACAGGGCCCCACATTCGAGACACCGGCCGAATACCGTATGTTCCACCGTATGGGTGGTGACGCAGTTGGAATGTCTACCGTTCCCGAGGTTATCGTAGCGCGTCACTGCGGCATCCGTGTGTTCGGTATCTCTGTAATTACAGACCTTGGCGTAGAAGGCATCGTTGTAGAGTGCAGCCACGAGGAGGTTCAGAAGGCTGCCGACGAGGCACAGCCAAAGATGACAACCATATTCCGCGAAATCATCAACCGCGCATAACAGCCTGCTATGAACACGACAAAACGTACCGAGATATCATCACTTGGTGAGTTCGGGCTAATAGAACGACTCACCAAGGATTTAAAGACAGCCAACAAGGAGACCGTAAAGGGAGTTGGCGATGACGCAGCCATCCTGCAGTTCACGGGCGACGAAGAGGTACTCGTCACCACTGATATGCTGATGGAGGGCGTACACTTCGACCTCACCTATTTCCCTTTGAAGCACCTTGGCTACAAGGCTGTAGTAGCAAATATATCGGACATATACGCGATGAACGGTACCCCCAAGCAGATAACCGTATCGCTGGCACTAAGCCGAAAGTTCTGTATAGAGGATGTCGAGGAGCTATACGCCGGTATCAGGCTCGCCTGTGAGCAGTACGGAGTGGATATCGTCGGCGGCGACACCACATCGTCACTCACCGGCCTTGCCATAAGTATCACCGCCATAGGCACAGCGCCGAAAGGCACTGTAGTCAAGAGAGACGGAGCCAAGGAGACCGACCTCATTTGCGTCACAGGCAACCTTGGCGCGGCATATATGGGACTGCAGCTGCTCGAACGCGAGAAGATAGCCACAGCCGGCAAGGATATGCAGCCCGACTTCTCGGGCAAGGAGTATATCCTTGAGCGCCAGCTGAAGCCTGAGGCTCGCCGTGAGGTAATCGAGAGACTGCGCAGCGAGAATGTACGCCCCACTGCGATGATGGATGTCAGCGACGGCCTTGCTTCGGAGCTTATGCATATATGCAAGCAGAGCGGTGTAGGCTGCCGTATATACGAGGAGCGCATCCCCATCGACTACCAGACAGCCATAATGGCCGAGGAGCTGAACCTGAATGTCATCACCTGCGCCTTGGGCGGCGGCGAGGACTATGAACTGCTGTTCACCGTTCCCATTGCCGACCACGAGAAGGTTGCAGCAATGAAGGATGTACGCGTAATCGGACACATCGTCAGCGACACAATGGGGCTTGCCCTCATAACACGCGACGGTGTGGAGATGCAGTTGAAGGCACAGGGCTGGACGCCACAGGAATAACCGCCTATGATAATACACAACATCGTACAGGCCATATTCCTGCTTACCGGCATCATCGCCGTAGCAGCATCGTTGCTCAACTGGGACTGGTTCTTCACCGCCGAGAACTGCCGTTACCTTGTAAACAAGTTAGGACGCAAAGGAGCGCGATGGGTTTATGGCA
>CALBKR010000085.1 GCA_937896105.1 uncultured Bacteroidales bacterium | reverse complement strand
AGAGAACAATATGCTAACAGTCAGCAACCAATAAAAACAAAAATATCCTTATGCCACGGCATAAGGATATTTTTGTTTTTATCAGTAATATATGATTTATTTAAATAGATTACCCCAGTTGAACTTTGACGAGCTGCTTGTGTCTTCCGCAGGTTTTTCGGCCGGCTCCACTACCTGCGTTGCAGGCGCCTCGCTTGCGACCCTTGCAAGTTTTGCACCAAGCATCATCCCATCATACGCATTAAGCAAAGTTCCAATCGAGCCTGCAGCCGAAGATATGGAGTTCAACTGTTGCAGTTGCTGACCGGCAGAATTCTTTGAGAGAGCCGATGTGATATTCTTTATGAATGCAAGCAACTTGTCGGCATTGAACACCACATTCAAATTCTGGATTTCATAAGCGACATATGTCTTGAGGTTCATATTCCCATACATAAATGAAAAATTCATCACCTTCTCATCGGGATTCAGGACATAGGTTCCGTCAATGGTATATCCACCGACAAGGATTGAGCAGGCACCATCTTTTTTGAACACAAAAGAGCAATTTCCCTTCTTGACACCCACTTTGGCCAACATCTCGTCAAGCTTTGACTCCAACTGCCCTGTAACAAGTGTTCCGCCTATATTTGAAAGTGCATTTTCACTCTCAAGTATACAGGCTACACCCTCATAGCTCCAGGTTCCCTCAATTGCCTCGGGCGACAATGTCATCGAATTACCCAACAGCGAACCCAGGATATTGGCCACAGCGCCACCATTCTCATTCGAAGCAACATTATTTACGACCTCGCCGGCCACCTTACCCAGCACATCCTTCCAAGACTGCGCCGAAGCACCTGCAGCAACGGCAAGTGTCAACATCAATGAAACAAATACCTTTTTCATAGTAATATCTTTATAGTTATTCTGCAGTCTCTTCTTTACCCTCGCTCTCCTGAGTTTCTTCTTCAGATACAAAATCAACGATACCATTGGCTACAAGGATATTATACCATGCGAACATCTTTTTTATATGAGTCAGATAAACACGCTCACGGTCATAATCGGGCATTACCCTCTCGAAATACTCTACTATCTCCTCCGGAGTTGCCATCTTGAGGTCAAACGGCAACACACCATTCTCCTTCTCATATATCTTTGCAAACACTGAGCGCAGAGGAACCTCCTCCGTATCGGTATAAATGGCAATATCGTCGAGCATTACAACCTGGTCGCTGTTATACACAGGAACACGTTTTTTTGAAGCATCGACACACTCTACGATAAACATATTGCGTCCGCGCGAAAGCAGGCGGAACAACCCGGGTTTACCCGAGATAGTTAAAACAGTTTCAAACATATTGGTTATAGTATTAATTGTCTTGTAATATCACACTAATCAAACACCTGCGCTAAGATACAGAGCGTTTTTCTTTTTACAAAATTTTATACATTTTTTAATACAGCCTCCCCCCTCAAGGATGCAAGCAACGAGACGACCTCGGGCAATACCGGACTGTTACCGCCATTGTATATCGAATAGTCGGAAAGAAGCAACAAGTCATCGGCCGGTATCTGCTTCTGCATCCTGCCGAGTACCTGCGTGCGCGTCATTCCGCTACGGGCAATGGTACGTTCTATCGCAGTCTCCTTATCGGCCCACACAACAAGTACCTTATCGACTACATCTATCATTTTCGACTCATACAGTAAAGCCGTCTCCACAGCCACAATATCGGTACACTGCTTGGCTGCCCATAATTGAAAATCCCTTATAACAGCCGGATGCACAAGCGCATTCACACGCTTGACATTGCACTCGTCAACAAAAATACGTGAAGCCAGATATTTGCGGTCAAGAGCCCCACTTTCGTCGTAGCACTCGCAGCCGAACATACGTTTCAGTTCCTTTACAATATAGGCGTCACTGACCATAAGCATCTTTGCCCTGCTGTCGCAATCATAGACAGGCACACCCATCGTCTCCATAATGCGTGCCACAACCGACTTGCCGCTACCGATATTTCCTGTTATTGCCAATGTCACCATAACACAGACCTGTAAAAAGCATATCTTGGAAGCAACCCAAAGCCTCCGGATGGGTACACAGTCACCTTACGGACATACGGAGAGAGATTTTCGACCTTGAGCGCGCCAGAGATATCCACAACATCGCCCAGCGCAAGACAACGCAAATAATCCTCGTAAGTAAGTTTTACCGAAAAATCAAGCACACTTATCTTTTCAAAATTTATGTCAAGAGCCTCATATATGAGATTGACATCCCTGGGAAGAGTTTCAAGAGAGACATCACTCGGAAACTCGACATACTCGACAGGGACTGAAATCACACGCTCCTGATAAGTGGCAACATCCACGTGCAATTCGACACTCGCGGGCTGCACATCAATGTACTCACCAGGCAATATATTCATCAGCAATACCGTATCATTGGCAAGTTGCGAGATTGAGAGCGGTTCAATCTTCACCTCCATTATCCGAGGCAAGATATCCACCCACGCTGTAACCGACACTGAATCGGGAACACATCTTACCGAAACGAGTTCGCAATTGTCCGACGTCTCAAGCGCACTCAAATCCTTGTAGACCGGTAGCTTCGCTGTGGCGCGTTGCACGTCAGCAACAAGCGAATCGCTCGAAAGCCCCACCAAGGAGACATTCTGGTCAAGATGAGCCTGCACCTTACGCCTTATAATAGATGAGGAGGCTGCCAAACGCCCGCCTTCACGGGTAAAATCGGAGTAATTTACCGAAACAGCAACTTCGTCATCGAAGATATATCCGAAGAGAGCAGTTCCGCTCCCTCGCACAGTCGCATCTATAGTTATATCACCACCATTTTCAAGCCGCACATCCTCGGGGATATTCCTCACCTGCACGGACACAGATATTTTGGTCTCGTACACCCCGTTCAAGGTTAGCGACAACCAAAGGCTACACGAGACCAATAAAAAGAATAAGAAACTGAACAGGCCGTTTCCTTTTACTTTACTGAACAACTTGCTGAAAAACGGCTTTTTCAAAGTTTTGTATTTTGTTTACTTTGCGCTTTCCTGTGCTGCAGACGGATTGGCAAAGACAACTGAAATATCGACACGTACATTTACATTGTGCGCGATTTCAATAACCACGATACCGTCATTTATCTCCTTTATCTTGCCATATAGGCCACCACTCGTAACGACATCCATTCCCGGCTTAAGGCTACGGCGGAAATTGTCAACCTCCTTCTGACGCTTACGCTGAGGACGAATCATAAGGAAATACATTATCGCAATGATGATAATGAACATAAAGAGCGGGTTACCCAAGAACGCTGCTATACCGCTTGGTCCTTCGGGTTTCTTCACATCCGAACCTGCCGGTGCCGATTGTTCTGTAAACTCTTGGTTATTTGTGCTCTGCTGAGCAGCCGCTGCAACATTATTACTGCTGTTAAGTTGCTCTGCAGGATTACTGTTCATTACCTGTTCGCCGGTATTGGCTTCCATAAATACCATAATTCTAAAATTTAAATGTCAATAATTATTATTTTTCTATTTTTCCCTCTTTGCGCAAATTCTTTGTTATTGTGTCGAGCAGACCGTTTACAAAAGAGCCGCTCTTGGCCGTGCTGTAATACTTTGCAATTTCCACATATTCGTTAAGTGTTACCGACAGTGGAATATCCTCCATTGTCATAAGCTCGGCTATAGCCACCTGCATTATCACAACATCCATAAATGCCAGACGGGACATATCCCAATTCTTTGAACTGTCGCTCATCATCTTGCGATATTCATCGGCATTCGTTATCGCATTGCGCAAGAGCTTGCTTGCAAATGTCTTGTCCGATTCATCCTTATACTCGGGCAACAGCAACCGGTCTTCGCTCACGCCCTCACCGAAGCGCTTGATTGTCTTCAGAACAAATGTATCCACTATCGCTTTATCGTCGTTCCAATACAGGCTCTGTTCCTCGAGCAAAGCATCGAGTTCTTCATTCTCAAACACGAAAGCCTTGTAGAGCTTCCTCCACAACTCTTTGTCCTCTTCGTAGCTTGAAACGCCGGACGCCATATATTCTTTATAAATATCGCTGCTTTCTATCTCATCAAGAAGACGGCGCAAAAAATCTGAACTGTCAACCCAATTGAGCTTGCTTTTCTGCGAGAACTTGACAAGCGGCTCCAAATTCTCGAGCTGGGCTATAAAACGGTTCTCTACAAACTTGAGGTTGGGGTTCATATCACTTTCACTTGGACGAACCTTCATACCGAGAAACGATATCCTGTCGGCCGCATAGTGAGTGATACCCGGCATAAGCAACAGCAGATAGTGATAAAGGTCATAAGCCTTTGAAAGACTGAAAAACATCTCATCCTCGGCAGCATTCAGACTCTTGCCGCTATTCTTGTAGTAGGCATAAACTATCTGCACGACCTTGAGACGAATAAGAACTCTATTAATCATAAAACGCTTTTTCTGATATGCAGGCAAAGGTCGCATTTTATTACGACACACACAAGAAAAACCGGGATTAATTTCGCACCCAGAGTGGCAAACGTACTTTTTATCACATTTATTAACAGTTCCACTCCGCAATGTACCAATTGACAAGTAAAACTGCATCTTAAAGAGAGAAAAGTGTATCAAAATGCAACCTTTTTCCAAAAAATATTACCAAAAACATTGTTTTTTGATTTTTTTAACTATATTTGAGGCTGAGAAAAAGAAAAGGCACCCGAATTCCAATTATTGCCACCTGAATACTACGGCAACGAACATAGCGGCGGGGGTAATTTGAAACACATTTTTGAACTATTATTATGGAAGAGAACAGAAAAAGCGGTATGAACGAGAACGACAAGGAGATTGTTTTTTCACAAACCATTAAGGCCGGTAAACGCATCTACTATATTGATGTAAAGAAAAACCGTAAGGAGGAGATGTACATTTCAATTACCGAGAGCAAGAAACTGGTTTCGGGCGAGGGCGAGAATGCAACAGTTTCGTTTGAGAAACACAAGATTTTCCTCTACCGCGAGGATTTTGCAAAATTCGCGGACGGTCTAAAAGAAGCCATCGGTTACGTTGTAGCCGAGCAGGGCGAATATGTACCACGCAGTTTCGAAGCCCCTGCCGAAATGGCAAATGAGGAGAAAAAAGTGGATATAGACATAGAATTCTGAGACAAAACCACACAAACAGGACATTTCGGTTTGTTTTTTCAAAAAAAAAGCGTACCTTTGCGTCCGCTTTTAGTGACATCGTGTGATGGCGAATTAAGCAATTCATTTAATCTTAATTTAGAGTAACACATTTAAAAGAAAAACAAAACATGAAATCATTTGATTT
>CALBKR010000084.1 GCA_937896105.1 uncultured Bacteroidales bacterium | reverse complement strand
CGATGCCGACGGGAAAGCCTCGAAGGCATTTGTGCTGCCGCAGTCCTCGCCCGACTTTTACCCAATGTTCGACCGCTCGTACAACGTCCCCGAATTTATGGTCGAGCCTGTGAATTTCACCCCGCAGGAGATTGCCCGCATAGTAAGGGGCGAGGCAGTGAAAGTAGAGTACTCGTCCACGGGAAAATAATCCCCCCCCCTCCGCAGCCGTGTTGCAAACTAAAATACGGCCCCCGTTGTGAGCCTTACGCTCATAACGGGGGCCTCTTTGTATGCGCCCGTCAACTGCGCTTAAGGGCAATCATCTCAATAAGCGCAAAGCAGCCTGTCGCACTAAAAAAACACAAACATTGTTTAAAATAAATAAAAATTGACAGAGGTAAAAATTGGCTTTTTGCACATTTTGAACAGACTGTTGAAAGAAAAAAATGCAACATATAAATAAATTTAATGTTTTTTATTTGAACATTAAACGAAAAGAGTTATTTTTGCGCGTTACATAGTGGCTCACTATGTGATGTTGTTATGTGATTAGTTGTAAAAAAATCTAATTAATTATAAAATTTATATTTATGTTAAAACACCGTTTAAGTAAATTTGGCCGCGTAGCGTTCGTATCGCTGTGTGCGCTTTTTGCCGGCGGCATTATGCAGTCTTGTACCGACGAGTTTGACGATTACAAGTATGATGACGAAGAGCCGTCGTGGTTGGGTGCCAGCATTTACGACTTTCTGAAAGGAGAGCAAGGCGAACGTACCTACAACTACTACACAGCAATTATCGACAGCCTTGGTTACACCGACGTGCTTGCCAGCACAGGTAGTAAAACAGTATTTGTAGCCGACGATGCTGCATTTGAGAGATTCTTCCAGAATAATCGCTGGGGAGTAAGCAGCTTCAGTGAGTTGTCTAAGGCTCAGATGAAGATTCTTCTTTACAGCTCGATGCTCGACAATGCCTACCTGCTCGATATGATGTCGAGCCTGCCCGGCAATCCTCCCGTTGAGGGCTCTTGCTTGCGCCGTCTCACATCGTCGCAGGCTGTTGACTCAATCCCCTATTTTACCCCCGAGATGCTTCCCACAAACAACTCGCATTGGGATAATTATCGCGACAAGGGCCTTCTGCTCGCAACCGATGGTACCGACCCTATGATGGTACACTTCCTGCGCGAGTATATGAAGTCGAAGAGCATCACATCACTCGACGTAAACGTATTCTTTAATGCCGACCGCTCTACACCCCGCTCGGGTGATGAGGCTTTCATCTATCAGAATCAGGTGCTTGCCAGCGGTATCGACTTTGGCGAATACTCGGACGATACACTTACAATCACTTGTAAGAACGGTTACATCTACCGTATGGACGGTGTTCTTGTTCCTCCCTCGAATATGGCCGAGGAGCTTCGTCAGCACGACAGCACAAAGGTGTTCAGCTATATGATTGACCGTTTCAGCGCTCCCCTTTACGATTCCGAGCTCAGCCAGACATACAACTATGTAAACGACAATACCAACGACCCCGACAGTGTGTTTGTAATGCGTTACATAAATAAGTCCGAGGCACGTCCTATATATAAGGTAGAGAATGGCGCTTCGGTTGCAGTTAGCGACGCCGAGAAAGCAAAGATTGCTGCTCTTGCATTCGACCCGGGATGGAATACCTATCGTCAGGGTTCGTCGGCAGCCGAGGGTGATATGGCAGCGATGCTCGTCCCCAAAGATGTTCACATCTACAACTACTTCAAGAGCGGTGCAGGTAAATTCCTCGTTGACCTTTACGCCCCCGAGGTTGTATTGAACGACAACGACTATACATCAATTATCCCCGCACTCGATAGCATCCCCAGCAACATCATCGCATCGTTCATCAATAACTTGATGCTTCCCACGTTCTCGACATCAGTGCCCAGCAAATTCGACCAAGTATATAACGACGGTACCGAGATTATGGGCGTTACTCCCGAGAATGTCGATGAGTGCGTTGTTGCAAATAACGGTGTTATTTACATTCTGAATCAGGTATTTGGTCCCGTTGACTACCGTGCAGTATCGGCACCTCCCCTCACAATGACCAATATGACAATTATGCGTGCAGCCATCCAGCAGCTTGGTTACAACTCGTACCCCAAGGCTATGGATGCCACATATAGCTTCATTGTACCCGATGACGAGTATTTCGTATATTACGACCCCGTAACAATCGTCGAGGCTCAGCAGAATGCCGATGGCTCGCCCGGTGTCGGAGGTATTGCTTATAAATTCTTCTACGACAACAAGTATCGTGCAGGTACAAACGTTGCAGCCAAAATTTGGGCTAAGCGCTACTACTTCGGCGTTGGCAATGATGGCTCATACGTAGTTACCGATACAATTGCCAACTACGCAGTTGAGGGAACATCAGTAAATACTAAATTTGCCGGTGTCGAGCGCGTATCGTTCAACTATGGTTGGGGTGCCCCCGGCGGTGCAGGTTCACCCGCAGGCTTCCTCTACAACCGTATGACCGACCTTCTCGAATACCTTATTATAGTAGGTGATGTCGAGGATGGTAACAGCTACTACCTATCGAAGGGTTACGGTACAATCAAGTGCGACTTCGACCCCACACTTGTTGACGCCGACGGCAAGCCCGCACCCGAGAGTATGACATTCTACGGTGGTGAGCAGCTTGAGAACGGAACATCAGTATCGGTGCTCACACGCTACCCCGAGGACAACGGTGTTACATATTGTACATATAGCGAGGATATTAACCTTGCAGCCAATGGCGATACACTCGTTTCGGGTATTCCCACACCTCCCACACAGACAGTATATTTCAAACTGAACGAGTCGGCAACAGATTCGGCTAATGCCGTAAAACTCAATGCCAAGAAATTCTTCAACGTATGTAACGGCCCCGAGGATATGGACCTCATCTCGTTCTTCCGTCAGATTTATCCCGGAATAGACTCATCTAAGTTGCAACGCGATACACTGCCCCGTTACGCTGTATTCTACGGCAAGACAAACACCACAAACGGTTCGGGTATTCCTCGCGACTACACAGTGCCCTTCTTCAGCACATATCACTACACAGTATATGTTCCCACCGACGAGGCCGTTGAGGATGCTTACGCATTGGGTCTTCCCACTTGGGAGCAGTTGCAGGCCGAGCTTGCCGACACTGTAGGCGGTGTTGACAAGACAGGTAAGGTAATTGCCAATATCCGACTAATCAATAAGTTTGCACGTTATCACTTCCAAGATAACTCAGTCTTTGTCGATAAGAAAGACTTCTCGGTAACATCGGCAGGCGAGACCTCAACATCTGCACGCTTCGAGACAGCAGCCATCGACGAGGAGACAGGCCGATTCTTCGAGACAATCGTTCAATCTACTAACTCGACAGTAGGCAATTCCAGAAGAACACTCAGCGTAACCGACGACCTCGGCAATACAGCCACTGTATTGAACCGTTCGGGCGAGGAGGGCGAGTCTTGGAACATTATGACACGCGACATTCTTATGTTCTGTAAGGGTGCAGCGGCTATCAACTCATCACGTTTCGGACACAGTATCGAGACATCTTCGTTCGCAGTGCTCCATCAGGTTGACAAAGCCCTTTTGAACGGCGGTCTTCTTGGTTACGACGGCAAATTCTGTCGTTACTCTAACGGTGGCCAGCTTGTTGACACAATGGCAGTTGCCGGCGGTAAAGGTTCACTCGACATCGACGGTAAGAATGTTTACCTCGTAGGTCAGAGAGACAATATCGTCGTAACAGATGCCGAGGGCTACGAGACATACAAACGCGTAGCTTACCTTATGAAGAGAAACGAGAACTCTACCAGCAATATGGATATGGAAGAGTATGTACTCGACGAGGGTGGCAACCCCATTCTTATTACAAGCGACGGTGCACG